>NZ_JBRJHB010000006.1:0-145107 GCF_053628795.1 Psychroflexus sp. MBR-150 | reverse complement strand
GAGATTTCTTTTAAGGATCCCTAAAGACGATAGGGTAGATAGGCTACAGGTGTAAAGGCAGTAATGTCATAGCCGAGTAGTACTAATCATCCGTTTAACTTTTTGATACCAGTATTGCTCTTTTTATTATTACAGTATGACATAAAAAGCCCCACCTAACCTCCCCAAAAGGGAGGAACGGGGAGGCTTTTAAGATATTTCCTAATCTCCCTCCTTTGGAGGGATTAAGGGAGGCAACTTAAGGTGACTATAGCAACGGGGCTCACCTCTTCCCATTCCGAACAGAGCAGTTAAGCCCGTTAGCGCCGATGGTACTACAATCCGTGGGAGAGTAGGTCGTCGCCTTCTTTTAAATTAAAAGCCACTTCAAAAAATTGAAGTGGCTTTTTTTATAATTTCACTTTTTAGATGTTACAATATACTTAACATGACTTTTAAAAACATCACTAGCCTTTATATTTGTCAAAAAAATAAATAATGGTTGACTGTTTGGATTATAAGCAAACTCACAGATATGCAAATCTTTTTTTAGATTATCTGGAACAAAATAAAACAGTTAAACCTTTTTTCAACCGATTCCCTCATATTAAAAATTTTGAGTTTCAAATCAATGAAAAGTTAAAGAATTTCAACCATTCTAATCGTAAAATACTAGTTGATGTTTTAAATAATCAATATGGCAAAATCAAAACATCTAAACTTACTCTTAATAATATTGATTTATTACAAAAAAACAACACTTTCACAATAACTACGGGTCATCAGCTTAATCTTTTTACAGGACCTATTTATACTTTTTACAAAATAATTTCTGTCATAAACACTTGTAGAGACTTAAAATTAAGTTTTCCAAAATATAATTTTGTACCTATTTTTTGGTTGGCATCTGAAGATCATGATTTTGAAGAAATAAATCATTTTAATTTTAAGAATAAAAAGTTAGAATGGACTTCTGATAAAGCTTCTGGTGCTGTAGGTGAACTTAAAATTTGTTCGTTTTCTAAAGTTTATAACGAGCTTAAAACATTATTACCCCAAAATGATAACTCAGCATATTTGTTGAGTTTATTTGAAGATTCTTATTTAAAACATGCTAATTTATCTGATGCAACATTATATCTATATAATGAACTTTTTAAAGATTATGGATTGGTTTTATTAGAGCCTAATCATCCAAAGTTAAAATCATGTATAAAAAACTATATAAAAAGTGAAGTATTTGATCAAAAGATGCACTATAATACTTCAAAAGCTACTGACCAATTATTGGAAAATAATTACCATAAACAGGTTACACCAAGAAAGATAAATTTATTTTATAAAACTAATAATTTAAGAGAAAGGATTATTTATAGAAATGATAAGTTTTATGTAAATAATACAGACATTTCTTTTAATAAATCTGAGATTGAATCAGAAATAGAAAATCACCCTGAATGCTTTTCGCCTAACGCTCTTTTTAGACCTTTATATCAAGAAGTATTATTACCAAATTTATCGTATATTGGTGGTGCTGGCGAGCTTTCTTACTGGCTTCAATTAAAATCTTCATTCCAATCTTATGGGGTTACTTTTCCTATGTTACAAATGAGAAATTCGGCATTATTGTTTTCTAAAAAAACACATAAAAAACTTAATAAACTTGAAGTTGATATTAACAATTTATTTCTATCACAAACCGAGTTAACAAATCAACATACTAAACGGATATCAAAGATTAAGATTGATTTTTCTGATTGTAAACAGCATCTTTCTAAACAATTCAAATCTTTATATGAACTAGCTGAAAAAACGGATAAAACTTTTTTAAATGCGGTAGCGGCACAAGAAAAAAAACAACACAACGGTTTAGATAAGCTTGAAAAACGTCTCTTAAAAGCACAAAAACGCAAATTAGATGATGAGCTCAAACGTTTAACAAAAATTCAAAATGAGTTATTTCCAGAAGGTAATTTACAAGAAAGGCATTCTAATTTTTTTGAATTTTATGTTTCTTATGGTAAAGAATTAATACCAAAGTTAATTAAAAATTTGAATCCATTTGATTTTTGTTTTTCACTTATTGAGTTAGAAACTATACCCAAAACAATTGAAAAAGAATTTTTTAACAATTCTAATTAATGTTATTCTAAAACATCTTTCCATTGGTGCTTCACAACTTCCCAATCAAAAGTTTCGGATAGTTGTCTTCCGTTTTTTGAGAGTTGTTGAGCTAAGTCTTGATTGTGAAGTAAATTTAAAATAGCCTCATACATTTCTTCAACTTGGTTTGGGTTGACTAAAAGGGCTTCTTTTTGATGTTTTAATAAATAAGGTAGTCCGCCAACGTTGGTTGTAACAATAGGCAAACCCAATGCCATAGCCTCAATTACGCTTACTGGAGTATTGTCAACATTAGTTGTATTGATAAAAATATCAAAATTTTTGGCATAATCAATCCACTCAGTTTTAGCCATTTTGCCTGTAAATTCAACAGGAAGTTGATGTTTTTCAGCATATGCTTTACACTCATCAATTGAATTGTCTTTAAAAGGTCCAACCATGCTTAATTTTGCTTGAGAAAAATCTTTAAGCAGAAGTTTAAGTACTTTTAAAGCTAAAATAGGATTATAAATATCAGCAAATGCTCTGACCCACAAAATATTAGGCTTTATTTTTCCCCTTTTTTTAAAAGCATAATTTTTGATTTCAATAGAGTTGGGGATTAATTTTAAATTAGTAAACCCAGCATCTTTAAAAACTTCATATAAATAATTGGATGGTGAGATATTGATATAAGCTTTTGAAAATAAAGATTTACAAATAGTTTCATTTTTCTTAAGTCTATCGGGAAGATTGCCACCATGCAAAATAGTGATATATTTTAAATTCACAAGCATTGCAACCTTGGCAGAAGTCCAAGCGAACCAAAAGGCTGATGTGCTGTAAGTATCGATTAACACAAAATCAAAATGTTTATGCTTGAATATAGCATACAACATTGAAAATAATCTCAAAATTTTATTTTTTTGATTTGAATATGATTTTACTTCAAATGATAATTCTTCCAAATTTTTACTAAGGCTTTCAACTGTGCTTATATTTCTGTTTTTTTGTGAAAGCTTATTGCCTAAATATAATATACGTTTATTCATTATTTATCTGAATTATCTAAAGTGACTTTAAGCAAACCAAGACCGTATATAAACCCTGGTGCAGCTATACGCATAGCAGAGTGATTTATGGTAAGAAACCAAAAAACAATCAATGGTAGAGTAAAGATATTTCTATTGTCAGTTAAAAAATGTATAGAAGGCACTCCAATCAGAAGTAGAATACTTAAAATTCCAAAAAAGCCGTGTTCAGAAATCAACCTTGTTACTTCATTATGAGATGCCGCTTTTATACCTTCTGTTTTTGCCCTATAAAATTTGGCCATTCCTACACCAATTCCAAATATTGGATTTTTGAAAAAAGCTTCAAATTCGGTCTCGGCAATTTCAACTCTACCCGTTGTGATGTCTCCTTGTTTTACACCTTTTGCATTTCTGTCTGTATATTTATTGTAAAGCATGTTGTTTGTTGCCACAAGAGTTACTGACCATACTGCGATAGCTCCTAAAATTATAACTATTATTTTAGCAACTCCTTTAGCTTTTGCTCGAGGCGTAGCATATCTTAAGAATGATATCGTAAATAAAAAGCACATAATAACAGCTGTTAAAACACCACCTCTAGACAGCGTAGCCAAAGCTCTATAGCTTATAAATGCTAAAATACCATACATAACAAGCCTAAGCAACCGATGTTTGTAGGTCAAAAATAGTCTGACGTATATACAGAACATACCTAAGCCCAAAATAGTCGATACTTGATTTGGACCAAAACCACCAGAAGCTGCAAAATTTGCATCGGCACCTGTTACAACTTTTTGCAAATCAGGTGTGTAAAAAAACAAATAAACAGCCATTGCTACAATAGGAAGAACCATGGTGTCTAAGGTTCTTAAATACACGCTTAATTTAATCTCTCTTTTGTAGCAAAATAGTGCAGTAGCAAACAGGCTTAAAGGACCGCTTATGTTAAACAAAATAGTTTTTCTAAAATTAGTTTCGTAATTGATGTCAAGAAATGTAACAATCACACTGGGCAATAACAATAGCAGAAAGACTATATATACATAACCAGATGTTTTAAAATTATGATAATACAGCCCAAAAATCATAAAAAGAATGACTGAATATTTTCCAGTTTCATAAAATATAAATCCGCCTGTCATTCTTAAAAATACTTCAGCAGCCACCACATAAGCAGCCGCCTGAATTATAATAAAGGGATTGTTAGGATTACGAATAATTTTTAATATAAAAAATATTAAAATCCCTAATGTATAAATCAGAGATAGTGGTCTAAACGCATAAATAGCAAAGCCGATTACTCCATGAAAAATCACCTCATTCAAATAAGGTAAATCCGTAGGTTTTTTAATCTTTTGAGTTAGTTTTAGGCTTTGATTCATAAAGCAAATTTATTTAATCCTTTTTTAATGCCTTGGTGTAAATATTTATGACTTTATTAATTATAAATTCAGGATCGTATTCTTTTGAAATTTTTTTACGCAATTTTATCGCATATGATGTTGCTTCCTTAGGGTTTTCGATATAATATTTTATAGCATCTGAAAGCCCTTCATCATCTTTGGCATCTATAATTTTTGCATGGTTTCCGACTACATCTTTACATTGTCCAACGTCTGTTACAATTACGGGAAGTTGAGCTTGTCCATACTCTATTAAACTGACGGGCAAACCTTCAGATATTGAGCTTAGAATAGCAATATCAGCTTGTTTAAGCAAGTTAGATATTTCGGATTGACTTCCATAAATAAATACATTATCTTCTAAGTTGTTGTCTTGAATAAAATTGATAATATCTTTATAATATTCTGAGTTTAAATCATAGCCACCAACGAGATGATAGCTTACAATATAAGACTTATCCAATACCCTTTTTATTGCTTTCAAAGCAGTCAAGTGGTCTTTTTGTGGCCTTAGATTTGCAATGTGAATAATTTTGATTGCCTTAGCATTTCCTTTTAATCTTAGCTTAGAAATTGATTGAGAATTGTTGTTTTTTAAACTAAAATTTTGAATATAAGTTACATTTTTACATAATAAGTGTTGCAATGCCCAAGATTTTAATTTTTCATTAACTGAAATAATATGATTAAAAAATATTGATGACAACTTTAAAACAGCAATAGGTCTTTCTTCTAAGTTATCACTAAAACCATAATGATCATGCCAAACGATTTTAATTTTCGGGTATTTTATTTTTAATAAAGTTGCTATAAAAAAAGACGTGCTATGGGCGTGAATGATATTGATTTTATGAGCTTTAATAAACTTGCTTAACCTGATAAGAGCTTTGAAATCTAAAGCCCTTTTTTTGTATAAACATTTAAACTTTACTTGTTTGTTTAAATCCTTTTCTAAAATGCCTGTATGTCTCGTACAAACCAATGCAGATGTTGTTAATTTTGTAGATAAAATATTAGCCAGATGAACAGCCATCCGCTCTCCGCCACCAGCATCAAGAGAATCTATAATCTGTACGACTTTTAAAGTTTTGATGTTACCAAATTTTAAAAAACCAAAAATAGGGAATTATATCCTCATTTATATAAAATGTATTTTATTTATCTTTCAAAAAAAGGCGATAGTAAAAAGGCCCTTAAACATTTTATATTTTAAGAGCTTTTATTGATAAGAATTTAGACCAATTCTTATAAAATATCAACCGAAAACACAGCTTCTACATCAGTTTCACCGCCAGCATTGGTCGGATTGCCATCGCTCACGCCAGAGGCTTCTTTAATCGGTAGGTGAATTAAAAGAAGAGTTAAAGATCCGCTACTTGCATCACCAGTTGTTAAAGTAAACTCTAAACCAACTGGATTGCCATTGGCATCTTGGTCGTTGTAACTTATTGTGGCATCTAAATTAGATGAAGGTACATAAAACACTTGGTGTTCATCATCTTCTTCTGCAACTTCTGCTGTTATATCTTCTGCAGGTGTTGCCAATTCATTTAAAAATTCAATTCTTCCTTGGTATTGCGTATTCGTATCCAATTGGTCAACTAAAGAAATAGGCTCATTTGGACCAATACCATCTGAATCTACGCGTTTTAATATCTTTTGATTGCCATCTGTGTCTGTTAAAGTGATTTTGACGGTGGTAATCACTTCTTCTTCATTAATGATTTCAGGTAAATCATCATTGTTAGAACAGGATAAGAAAATGAATGTTATCAGGACAGCTAAACTGTAAGTTTTATAAAATTTCATAAGGTATTTTATTGGTTTAAAAATTTTTGAAAAAGTATATATTTTAGTAATTGAGTTTGAGTTGTAATACAAAGTTTCTCCCGATTTCATCAGCATAAAATCGTTGTCTATTCAAATAGCTTCTATAATTGGTATCAAAAATATTATGGACACTAAGTGCAATTTGAAGCTCTGCAAAACTGAGTTGAAAAGGCATCTCAGCTCTAAAATTCATCAAGTGATAAGCCTCTGGCGGCTGACTTATGTTGACAAGCGTTTGTTCAAAATCACCTGTTTCTGTATTGAGAATAGGGGTTGTGAAATTATCATCTGGAAAACGGGTTTGCTCAAACACCAATTGACTGCTCAAATACAAATTCAAATTATGCCATTTTTGGATATGATAATTAATGCTATTTTGCCAATTCGCTGGTGGCATATTGATTAAAGCTCTGTTTCTTGATGTGTCCTCACCATTGACATAGGCAAAATTTGAGTTCAGTGATAAATCGTTGTTAAACTGATAGTCAACATTCACATCTACACCAAATAGTCTGGCATTGGTTTGTCTGTATTCAAAAACGGGAAAAGCGCCTCTAATGGTTTGTTCAATTCCGTTGGGTTCAAGCAGAATATAATCATCAATAAAATTATAATACGTTGAAACATCAAACTGCCAATTGTTAAATTTTCGTTTGATTTGCGTTGAAATTTTATAAGATTGCTCGCTATCAATTCTCAAATCACCAACTTCTATATTGGCTATACTGTGGTGTAAACCATCACTAAACAATTCTGAAGGATTTGGTGCTCGAGAAGCCGTACCGATATTGGTGTTCCATTCCCAGTTATTAAAATTATATTGCATCCCCAAATTGGCTGAAACATTATGATAATCAAAATTTGGATTAGTTAAAAGTTGAGAGCCAAAATCTTGAACAATAATGTCTGCAAAATCGGCTTGATAGTTGCGTTCTTCCCAACGGCTCAAACGGTAAAACTTTTGGGCATCAATATTTGTAAAATCATATCGCACACCCGCATTAAAAAATAAATCGTCAGAAGCTTGATAGTTGGCTGTCCAAAAACCTGCTATTTTATACATTTCGTAATCGGGTATCAATCGTCTTACGCCAGTATCAGGATTAGGAAAATTGTCTTGATAAGTCAATTCAACTCCTATTTTAGAAGAAAAATTGTCAGACCTATCGTATTTTAATTTAGTGATCAAATTGTGCGTTTGAAGTTCTAAATCTAAAGCAGGTATTCCCGAGCGATCACCTCGTCTGACGTCAAACTCTTTACGCCTGTTGTTTTGGTAAGCGTATTGTATATCGAGTTGTCCAAAGTTTTTGAACTTTTTAAAAGCGTTTACTTTAAACAGTTGGTGAACGACATCTTGCTTGGGTTCATTGATATTGTATGTGAAGTCGTCAGTAAAACTAGGTTCTTGGCTATTGATAGCATTGACTAAGTCGCCAACATTGCCTATATGTGAAGCCCTTAGAATGCCAATTTCTGTATCAAATCTTGAGTAAAAGGCATCAAACCCATAGTTGATTTTGTTCAAGCCAAATCCTAAAGCAAAATTTTGCTCTTTCATACCTGTATTTGATAATATATAGTCTGGAGTTTCAAGATCTCCCATACGTTTAAAACTGCCTTGAGCTTTAAAATACAAACCGTTTTTATATGCCTTTAACAAGTTTGTCGAAACATTTCCGCCACGTCCGTTGCTTGCTCCTGTAAGGATGGTTTTTCCCATCAAGGTATCTTTTACTGGGGCTTTTTGAGGCTCGGCAATAATCACGCCACCGATAGCATCGCCACCATATTCAAGGGCTGAACTACCTTTGATAACCGTAATATTAGCCGCTGAATTGATATCGATGTTTGGTGCGTGATCAACGCCCCATTGCTGATCTTCCATCCTCACGTTGTTGTTGATAATCAATACACGAGAGCTGTGCAGACCTTGAATAACGGGCTTTACAATTGTGTTTCCTGTGTTTAAAGACGAAACACCAGGCAAAGTAGAAATAGCATCGCCAAGTGTAGCATTACTAAATTGGTCTATAGTTTCGTGCGATATTTGAGCTGAAATGGCAGATTTATCTTTAGAATTGTAGAGTTCTCCTTTAATCAAAACTTCGTTGAGACTTTCTAAATGATGTTCTAATGAAAAATTTATCGTTTTGTTTTCATTCAAAACGACTTCTTTTGTTTGAGTTTGACATTGCACATGAGAAACTGTAAGTTCATACTCGCCAGGACAAAGGTCATCGAGTTGATAAAAGCCTTTATTGTTGGTTAAAACGTATTGATTGATGTTTTTGATTTTGACCACAGCATTTTCTAATACAGAATTATCGTGTAAATCAATCACATAACCTTTTAAGCTTAAATTGCAATCTTGTGCATTAGCTGACGAAAAAATAATAAAAAAAAGAAATGAAATAAAATTTATCTTATTCATACATATAATTAATTAACGAGAAATTAAACACTGCTTTATGTTTAAAATCAGTGTTTTAAAAAATTTAAACGAAATAATTATATGAGTTGTGGTGGTGGTTTATTGTATAATTGACCTTCGAAATAAAGGTTTTGGTAAAAGAATTTATAAGTAGAGGAATTAGCTTCTGAATCGATGTTTTCTAACAGCAATTGATTTTCAAAATAATCATTTACTGGTAATATTGAAACTGAGTTTTCTTGATATTGATGGTGTAAAATACAAATTTTACACGGCTTGTCATTATTGGAATTATCATCACTAAATGCATGTGAAAGCCCATGCAAATCTATACTATATAGGGCTACTACAAATAGTAGAAATAAAGCAATATGTTTTTTTAGAAACATCATCCGAGCAAATATATCTAAATAAATTGATGTAGTTATCGTTTTAATTTTTTTTAACTCAAATCTAAACATAAAAAAGCTGCCCGACAGAGACAGCTTTTTTTAAACCAAAATATTTAAAAAAATTTAAAAGATATATCTCAAACCAAATTGCATTCTCCATCTTGATAACAAGTTACTATTAGTAACAAAGGTTTCTTGATTTTCAGGATTGAAAGTATATGTAGGTTCAAGCGTGTTTGGGTCAACACTTACACCAATTGGTTGTTGATTAAAAGGCTCTTCAACAATACCCCAATCTGAGTTGAGCAGGTTTCCAAAATTTAGGATATCTAAACTAAATTGAATAGTATTGGTTTTATTATCAGATATCTTGAAGTTGTAATCTTGAAGGAGTTTAATATCAACTGTACTTCTCCAAGGGGCTAATGCACCGTAGCGTTCAAAATATTCTCCACGATTTTCGCTCAAGTAATCATCTTGCTCAATAAACTGGTTAAAAGCTTCCGCTTGTCCAGGACCAGAAAAATTCATTTGACCAATTTCTTCAACTGTTGGGATGTAAATCAAGTCGTTAACTGCACTACCGTCGTTATTGATGTCTCCAGCATAAGTAAAGTTAAACCGACCGCCTTGTGCGTATTCTATAAAACTAGAAATAGTTGTACCCCATTGATTGGAATTACCATAAGTCCAAGCCTTAGATATTACAGCAATAAAACGATGAGTATCGCCATATTTTGAATATCCTAAAACATCATTATTGGCATTTCCAACTGTTGGATTAAAACTAAATGCATCACCTGTAATTTCTGCTTCTATAGAATTGACGTCTTTTGAATTCAAATAGCTATAAGACAACATAGCATACAATCCATTATTAAAAGTTTTTTTAGCAGAAGCCACCAAGTTATAAACTCTACCTTTATCAGAATTGGTAAACACATAAGCATTGTTTTCGCCTTTGTCTGAATCTAAATAATATTCTCTAAAGTCAACGCCAGCAACTCTGCCACTTGGTTCTTTTAAGCCCCAGTTTTGAACGTGAGCTGCGTTGACATCGTTGGTGTATGAAAAGTCTCCTGAAACGATTAATCCATGATTAAATTTGTAATCAACTCCTAAACTTGAACGGAAAACTTGTGGAAATTTAAAATCGGGATCAACAATTTGAAAGAAACCTTGGTCGGCACCACTGACTTGATTGCCTATCCATACAAAAGGAAGTCTTCCTGTAAAAATACCAGTACCACCGCGAACTTGCAGAGATTTATCGCCCTTAACATCCCAATTGAAACCCATTCTCGGTGAGAATAAAATTTTATCCGTTGGTAATTGAGTAGAGTTTAAAGTAACAGGCTCATTGGTTTGTGGATTATAATACACTGTGGTTGGGTCAACTGTTGCACCGTTGTCAGTATCGATAAAATCTTGTATTTTTTCGTCGGTATCAAAATACATCGGTTTATCAAATCGAAGACCTAAGGTCAATTTAAAATCATCTGAAACATTCCATTCGTCTTGAAAATAAAATGCAAACTGACCTACGTTGGTTTCTGCTAATTTCCAGCCACCATCATTACCAACACCTGCGGCATTTCTCGATTCAAAAACATTTTGAGCAAACTCCAAATTGTTGACTAATGCAGAATTTGGACCTGCAGTAGCATCTGCAAGAAACGCATCTACAGAAGGATAAGCATTGAAAGTACCATAATAACCATTTGGATTGCCAAAATTGTCATAACCTGCTAAATTAAAAGAGTTATCAAATTCAAATTTTTCAAATGAAACCCCAATAGTAAAGGTGTGGTTGCCATAAAATATATTGGTATTGTTTGTGATTTGAAACACTTTTTGGTCTAGCGAATTGTTGATAGAAAATGGCTCGTGACCAGCAACTATATAATTTGATCCATTGCCATCTTGGATATTGATAACAGGTGCAGGAGAAGATAATGGGTCTCTATAATCATTAAAAGAGGTATAACCCATTTGAAGTTTGTTAGAAACAGTGTTTCCAAAAGTAGAATTCAATTCAAATTGCACAGAATTCAACTCATTGTTGATTTCATAACCTGAGTTTTCAAATTGTAAAGTAGAAGCACTTGGTCCTCTAAAGCCTAAAGCTGTTGGGTGAGCTGGTTTTTGTTTTGAAGCATCAAGAAAATTGTATGTGATAACGGCTTTGTGGTTTTGGTTGATATTCCAGTCTAATTTAATAATCCCTTTGGTCGATTCAGAATCATAATTGAAGTTTTCAAAAGCGCCAGTGTCATAACCTACAGCAGCCAAAGCTTCTTTGACAGCGACTAAGTCACTAACTAAAACACGAGATTCGTTGATTGCTCCTGTTCCGCGATTAGGGACAAACGAACTTCCTAAATCTGTTCTATCATCTTTTTCAAAATTGGCAAAAAAGAATAATTTATCTTTTATAATTGGACCGCCGACACTTACACCATATTGCAATTGTTCAAGATCAGCTTTAAACACATCTTGACCTTCAACTTTACCACCTGTTATATCTTCATTTCTAAAAAAGGAGTAAGCGGTTCCTTTAAAGGTATTGTCACCACTTTTGGTTACTGCGTTAACAGATGCTCCTGTAAAACCTGCAAGAGTTACATCATAAGGTGCGGTTTGGACTTGTATTTGGTCAATAGCATCTAATGAGATAGGTTGAGCATCAGTTTGACCACCTGGTGTGGCTGCATCTAATCCGAAAGGATTATTAAAAATAGCGCCGTCAAGTGAGAAATTGTTGTATTGATCATTTCTTCCCGCAAATGAGTTTCCACTAGCTGTGGGTTCAAGTCTTGTAAAGTCTTGTGATGACCTGGATATTGTTGGTAGCCGTTTGATGTCTCTTGATGTCACTTGAGTGGACATTCCTGTTCTTTCACTAGAAAATGTGGGGTCATCCGAAACGGTTATCGTTACTTCTTCAAGGCTATTGGCTTCGGGTTGTAAAGTAACTTCTACATTAAATGTCTCTCCTAATTCTAGATTAATATTTTTGGTTTCAAAAGTTTGGTAACCGACATACGAAATTTTGATTGAGTAAGGACCACCAATTTTCATATTGTTAAGCCTAAAGCGACCATCAAAATTGGTGATGCTCCCATATTTTGTGCCAGAAGGCTGATGGACAGCAATGACATTGGCGTTTGGCAAGCTTTGACCTTGTTCGTCTTTTACAACACCTGTAATTGTTGATGTTGTGACTTGTGCAAAACCGTATGCACAACTAAATAGTAAAATGGAAAGTATAATTTTTTTCATAAGAATATGGATTTTAAATTACACAAACTTACAATTTCATTAACGTATTGATAACATCATATTGTTTTTTTGTTAACATAATATTGTTGATAAAAAAATATGTTTGTTTTAAAAATGATTAATTTTATTTATAAAAGTAGCACAGCTGCCCAGATTGAGATACCATGAAAGTAAATAATCTTTAGCAATGGTGTGTATGTCTTATTAAAACGTTTTTCTTCTTTTATAGTAAAGAGGTAAAATAGTTATAATTATAATCCTTTGGTCAGTAAATTTTTATTAGTTTTATGCTTACAGCCTCGTTAATCATATCTTGAGATTATGTGGTTATAATTGTTTAAGGTAATTATTTTCAGAATATTGAATAAATATTTTTTTAAATCAAACAAATTAAACATAAAAAATATTACATTTGCCATAAAACCAATTTTATGAAATTTAAAATTACTTCAGTATTATTTTTGGCCTGTGTTTTTTGTATGAACGCCCAAGACGTTACAGAAGTTTGGACTAATTATGGTGGTTTCTGGAACTCATCATCTACAAGTATCAGTCCTGTGCAACCCGACAATTCTAATGAATTGCTTGCATTTAGATTTGGGGGTACCGTTTTTTCAACTGGTGTCAATGATACTAAATTAACAAACAATGGGGTTAGTTTTACAGCGTTAACCATGCGTGCTTTACCAATAGCTACATTGCCTACAACAGGGAGTTCTAGTTATTTTATTGGCTTAGGTCAGCTAGCCGATGGTATAGATAATGGTGTTGATAACAGTTCTACTCAGCCATTTCAGGCCATAACAAATGGCACCCAAGTCGCCTCTTTTCTTACAGACGGGATTCAAGGTTTAGACTTAGGGACTAATGTTACTAATATACCATCAGGAACAACGGCTCGTTTTAATATGAGCTCTGCGGGTATAACAGCTGCTAATATAGGTGATGGCATACCCGATATTTTGGTTTCTCAAGCAGCACAACCTGTAGCTACTAATATTGATCAGTTAAGGTTTGTAGATTCGGCTGGAAATACAGTTGGCAGCATTGTTACACTCAATATATCACAAGAACCTATTGTAGGTAGCAGGATAGCGGATTTTTATGAATTTAACTCTACGCAGACTAATACTGGCTTTATAAACACACCAAGAGATATTTATTTTTTTGCGGTTGATTTAGCTGATTTCGGCATCACTACAGCCAATGCTGCCAATGCTAGAGCATTATTGTATAGTCCAGGGGGAACTTCAGATCCATCATTTATAGCTTTTAACGAGCCATCCTTAGGTGTAGCTACACAATTAAATGTGGTTTTGCAACCTTCAAATCAAAATTGTGATGGTACCCTACCAACCCAAATTCAAGTGCAACTTGAAGACCAAAACGGGAATGCTGTTGCTCAAACTGGCTTAAACATCACAGCAAGCTTAGAATCTGGTCCTGGAAGTCTTGCTGGCACAACTACACAAGCAACAGATGGTACGGGTGTAGCCACATTTAATGATTTGAATTTTACAATTGGAGGTAATCACGTTATCCGTTTTAGTTTTGCTGGTTTAGACGATGCTTTAACAACTGTTATTGGTAACGCAACAGGTTGTAATGACATACTATGGACAGGTGATGTGAATAGCGATTGGAGCAATACTGGCAATTGGAGTCCTGCTACAATCCCAAATGGCAACAATGCCGTAAATATACCTGATGGAAGACCAAATTATCCTATACTTGATCAAGATGCTGGAGTAGGAGATTTGACAATGGGCGGTTCAACCAGTATTGTATTAAACGGATTTTTATTGGCTTTAAATGGTTCATTGACCAATGTAGTTTCTGGAGCAATCATAGATGCCAGTGCTACAGGCTCTGAATTGTATATGTCTGATAATTCTGCACAAAATATTCCATCTGGTTTTGTTAATCCTGATGTGGCAAATTTCACCATTGAAAATTCTGGAGGTGTTACCGTTAATTCTACCATGAATATTAAAGAAGTTTTAGATATAAGGCAAGGTAATTTAATCACCAATGGTGTTATCTCTATGGTTTGCTCATTTACGCCAAGAAAAACAGCACAAATAGATGCTATCAATGGTACGATTTCAGGAGACATTACTGTAGAACAATGTTTTCCTGCACGACGAGCTTTTAGATTGGTCAGTGCATCTACCACAACCTCAACCAGTATTCATGATAACTGGCAAGAAGGAGCAACGGCCTATAATGACAGTAATGTGCCCAATAATTATGGAACACATATCACAGGTCTTGGTGAAGTGCCAGGTAGTGGATTTACATCTACACCAGGCGATGGCGATCAATATAATGGTTTGGATTGGCAACCTTCTGGTAATGCATCTATGTATAGTTTTGACAATTCTACACAATCTTGGGTAGCCGTTTTAGAAACAGAAAACAATTCAAGTCCAAATACACCAATTCTAAATGCGGGTCAACCCTATCGTCTTATGATTAGAGGTGCCAGAAAAGATGCTACTAACGGTTTATTCGATATCACTAATAATTCTACTCCGCCAACTGATACCAAACTTCGTTCAACAGGAACTGTTCAGAACGGAAGTTTATCTCAAAGTGTTTCTTCTACTTCTCAAGATTGGAGTTTGGTGGGTAATCCTTATCATGCTATGGTAAACGTCAAACAGTTGATAGACAATTCTAATAATGTAGATCGATTTTATACCATTTGGGATCCTACTCTTGGCGGTACACCTGTTGACGGCCAATCTGGTGGAAGAGGAGCTTTTGTAACATACAATGTTGATGAGGTAGATTTTACTATTGGCGGTGGAGCTTCGGGTTCAAGCGATATCAACAACTTCTTACAACCCTATCAAGCTGCATTCATCAGAACATCATCAAATGGATCAGCATCGGTTAATTTTAATGAAAATATGATTGATGTTAATGCCACACAAACCAATACTTTTAGTACTGATGGTATTTCACCTTTTCCTCATATTTATACCAAATTATTTGCTGCAGCAGATTATGGCATATCTACACCATTGGCATTTAATCAAATTAGATTTAATGATAAATTTGATAATAATTTTGATCAGTTTGATGCACAAGCCTTTTATAATGTCGATGAAACCTTGGCAAGATTAGCTAACAATCAAATATGGGCTATCGAAAATAGAGATTTGCCCGTAGATGGCGAATCTTTACCTTTATTGACTTATCAATACCGACGTACAAATTACACTTTTGAATTTGAAATAGGCGATTTTCCAGGAATTGATGTTTATTTAGAAGATACTTATTTAAACACAACTCATTTTTTACAAGACAACCAAATCAATATAGTCAATTTTTCAATAGATGAAACTATTCCTGAAAGTATGGCTTTTGATCGTTTTAATATCCTATTTGAAGAAGAAACTTTTGCTGTAAATGACCATGAGTTTGCTAATCAAATAAAAATTTATCCAAATCCAACGGATGACTTTTTGAATATCAATTTTGGAACTTTAAATTTAAATCAAGCCCAAGTTACAATTATCGATTTGCAAGGCAGAGAAATTATAAAAATTGATGCTAAAGAAGTTTTAAATAATGAAATGCAAATTGATGTTGCTAATTTAGCTCGAGGTGTTTATGTTGTGAAAGTAAAATCTCAACAATTTCAATTCACTGATAAACTAATTGTTGAATAAAATTTAAAACGAATTAATTCTTTAGTTACACAAATTAATAGATAATAAATTCTACCAACGGAAGTGTCTATATAGGGTTTTCTCAGAAAGTCATAATTTAAAGTTATAGATTTCGGATTTGTTATAACCTGAGTTCGATTTATTGAAAGCTGTAAATCAGATGATTATATTTTTTTGTTAGCAATTTTTGTCATTTCGAACGAAGAATGAGGAGACATCTCATCCTACTGAGATGTCTCATCGCTCATGCTTCGCTCTATCGACATGACAAATGATTAAATATCTATATTTTATATGAATATATTTTATTGGAATTTATATCGAACTCACGTTGTTATAATTAGAATGGCTACAATCTAACTATTTAAAACCCTTGAAACGGTTGGGATTGTGCATTTTCCATAGCCCACGGTTTAAGCTGTGGGCTGTGGTTTGCAAATATTCGATTGTGAATGGATTTATCCATTTTCTATGATTTCAATTTCTTCCCTATAAGTTTATAGAAGAATGAGGATACTCTAAATAATCAATATTTAGACACTTCTATTTTCGTCAAAATTTTCAAGATACTGAGCCACACGTTGCACAAATTGACCGCCTAAAGCACCGTTAACCACGCGGTGGTCGTAACTGTGAGATAAAAACATTTTATAGCGAATACCAATAAAATCACCATCTTTAGTTTCAATGACAGCAGGCACTTTTCTGATAGCACCGAGAGCCAAAATCCCAACTTGTGGTTGATTGATAATCGGCGTTCCCATAATGCTACCAAATGTTCCTACATTGGTTACGGTGTAAGTACCGCCTTGGGTTTCATCGGGTTTAAGTTTGCCTTGTCTTGCTCGTCCAGCTAAATCATTTACTTTTTTGGCTAGACCGAGTAAGTTTAACTGATCAGCATCGTGAATAACTGGTACTATTAAATTGCCGTCAGGTAAAGCGGCAGCCATACCAAGATTGATATGCTTATGTTTTACAATATTTTCTCCATCAACAGAGATGTTTATCATAGGAAAATCTTTGATGGTCTTGGCAACAGCCTCCATAAAGATTGGCGTAAATGTCAGTTTTTCGCCTTCTCTTTCTTGAAAGGCTTTTTTGTGTTGATTTCTCCAATTCCAAATTTTTGTAACATCAACCTCAATAAAAGATTGCACATGGGCTGAAGTTTGCGTACTGTGAATCATATGCTTTGAGATGAGTTTACCCATGCGACTCATTTCTGTCACTTCATCTTCAGCATTGATATTGACAGGTGTTTGAATATCGGCTGTTGATGTTGGTTTTGGCGTTGTAGTTTCATCTTTTGTATAACTTGAAGTGAGGTCTTTTTGACTTGAAGTTTGGCGTTGTTCAACATAAGCCAGCATATCATCTTTGGTTACACGACCATTTTTGCCACTGCCTTCAATTTTTTCTAATTCGTCTAAGGAAATGCCTTCTTCTTTGGCTATATTTTTTACTAAAGGTGAATAAAATCGTTTTGCATCAGAAAAATCTTGAGCTTCGGGTTTTATCGTCTCTTTTGCTTTTTGCATCAAAGCTTCAGCGGTTTCAACACTTTCTTCTACAGACTCTGATTGTGTAGCTGTTTCTACTTCAGCAGTATTTTCAGACTTGTTATCGTTAGATTCTTCGCCTTCGGTTTCAATAATGGCAATGACTTCACCAACCTTAATCACGTCGTCAACTTCAAAGCGTTTTTCAATCAATTTGCCGTCAACTTCACTTGGCACTTCAGAGTCAACTTTATCGGTAGCGATTTCAAGAACAGGTTCATCTGCTTCTATGTTGTCGCCTACTTCTTTTAGCCATGATGTCAATGTTGCTTCGGCTACACTTTCGCCCATTTTTGGAAGTTTGAGTTCTATTTTTGCCATTTTGATAAAAAAAATTGAGATTATATTTACGTTTGCGAAATTAGTAAAAATTAAGCGGTATTGTTTTAATTTTTTTCTAAATATTAGTATTCGGTTTTTGATTTAAAGGATTTTGGTCATGTTTAATTTATCAAATTTTGAGCTCCATTTAAATAGGGTTTTCTCAGAAAGTCATAATTTAAAGTTATAGATTTCGGATTTGTTATAACCTGAGTTCGATTTATTGAAAGCTGTAAATCAAATAATTATATTTTTTTGTTAGCAAATTTTGTCATTGGTAACGAAGAATAAGGAGAAATCTCATCCTACTGCGATGTCTCGTCGCTCATGCTTCACTCTGTCAACATGACAAATGAATAAACATCTGTATTTTATATGAATATATTTTTTTGGAATTTGTATCGAACTCACGATGTTATAAATAGAATGGCTCCAATCCAACTATTTAAAACCCTTGAAACGATTGGCTTTTTCATAGCCCACGGTTTAAACCCTGGGCTGTGGTTTGCAAGCCATACGGTCTCACAGTTTATAGAAATTGAAAAATCATTATATGCTGTTAGTCGAACTTATGGAAAATTTAATTTGATGAATCCATAGGCTTTTTTTTACAAACTTTCTTCAAGTCTAATAAATTGATGGGATTGATGTCTAAACCCTTGATATTTTTTTGCTTAAACCTAACGGCTTCATCGTAAAATAAAGGAATAACTGCGGCTTGGCTGATAATTATTGAATCTAATTGACGATAAAACTTAGGCCGTTTTTTTTGTTCTGATATTTTTAAAGTTTTTTCATAAATGCTATCGTAGAGTTGAGATTCAAAATGCGTGTAATTTGGACCATTTGGACTTTTGTTTTTGCTATAGAAAAGGCTGAGGTAATTTTGAGCATCTGGATAATCGGCTATCCAACTGGCTCTGAAAGCGTCTAATTGCCCCGATGAGCGTTTTTGTCTCAAAGTTGATGCTGGCAAAACATCAACATTAACTTTGATGCCAATGCTTGCTAATTCAGCTTGCATAAACTCGATTAAGTCAACATAAGATGGATTTGTAGATATGGTAACTTCTGGGCTATTATCGCCAGTTTTTTGAATGTATTGCTGAACCAATGTTTTGGCTTTTTCGGGTTGATAGCTAAAACCCTGAACGCCACCAAATCCAGGTAAACCTTTTGGAATAATGCCTTGTTCAGCTGGAATGCCTATACCATTTCTTAAATATTTTATCATTTTTTGCCGGTCAAAACCATAGTTAATGGCTTGACGCAAGCTTTTGTGATGAATGTCTGATGTTGAATCGGCTAAATAAAAACCAACATACTCTGTGTTTAAATAAGGTGATTTGTCTAAAATGATTTTACTTTTATATTTGGCTTTAAGCCGTCCGTTAGCTTGCAACAATTCATCTTTATAAGACACATCTAATCCGCTCATAAAATCTAAATTGCCTTGAACAAACTGCATAAATTCACTTTGCTTATCAGGCAAAAACGTGATGGCCACAGCTTCCAAATAGGGCAGTTGTTGGTCTGTGCTATCGGTTTCAAAATACAAAGGATTTTTTCTAAAGACCAGTTTTTCTTGAGGTATCCAGCGTTTAAATTGAAACGGACCTGTGCCAATAGGATTGGTTCTAAAGTCAATTTTGCCTGATTGAACTTCTCGAGGCACTACAGAACAATATTTCATGCTGAGCAAACCGAGAAATGCAGGGAAATTTTCCTTGAGTTTGATTTCTAAAGTAAAATCATCAAGGCTTTTAATAGACTTTACAGGTTTCATAATCCAAGAACCAGGCGAAGCAAGCTCAGGATTTGTTAGCCGTTTTAAACTAAAGACAACGTCTTTTGCAGAAAGTTGGCGTTTTTTGTTTTTAAAAATTTCACTTTGCTGAAAATAAACATCTTCTCTTAGTTTAAATGTAAAAGTCAATCCATCATCGCTAATATTCCATGATTTGGCTAATTCGGGTTTGATGTTTAAGCTGTCATCTAAGCCGACCAAAGTGTTATAAAGTTGGTGAACTGCCCAAATATTACGCTGGTCTTTGGCAAAAGCTGGATCTAAAGAAGTAATGTCAGAATGTTCGTTGTAGCGAAAGACTAAATGCGATTGATTTGGCTTATTTTTATTTTGACATGCGGTAAGTGCAACCAAGCCAAGAACGAAAGCTATGTATAATCTTTTGAATTTCAATTTTTTCAAGACGTTTATAGTTAATATATTTGCAAAACTAAAGAATATCGCTTTTACAAGTGAATAAATAAGAATTAATAAATGTCTAATCAAGTTGCATTTTACACCTTAGGTTGCAAACTCAATTTTTCTGAGACGTCAACAATTGCTCGTCAATTTCAAGATGAAGGTTTTGAGCGTGTTGAATTTGAACAGCAAGCTGATATTTATGTGATAAATACTTGTAGTGTAACTGAAAATGCAGACAAACGCTTTAAAACGATTGTCAAAAAAGCATTGAAAACCAATCCAGATGCATTTGTGATAGGAATTGGTTGTTATGCCCAACTCAAACCTGAGGAATTGGCTCGAGTTGATGGCGTTGATTTGGTTTTGGGAGCAACTGAAAAATTTAAAGTTACCGATTACATTCAAGATTTAAGCAAAAATGATTTTGGCCAAGTGCATTCCTGTGAAATTGACGAAGCTGATTTTTACGTTGGCTCTTATTCTATTGGCGATCGCACGCGTGCGTTTTTGAAAGTTCAAGACGGTTGCGATTACAAATGCACCTATTGCACCATTCCGTTAGCGAGAGGGATTTCTCGTTCAGATTCGTTGAGAAATGCTTTAAAAAATGCTAAAGAAATTTCAGAACAAGGCATCAAAGAAATTGTTTTAACTGGTGTGAATATCGGTGATTATGGCAAAGGTGAATTTGGCAACAAAAAGCACGAACACACATTTCTGGATTTGGTTAAAGCTTTAGATGATGTTAAAGATATTGAGCGACTGAGAATTTCATCCATTGAGCCAAACTTGCTCAAAGATGAAACTATAGATTTTGTAGCACAAAGCCAACATTTTGTACCGCATTTTCATATTCCTTTACAAAGTGGGAGCAATACTTTATTAAAAAAAATGCGTCGCCGATATATGCGAGAACTCTATGTAGATAGGGTAGAACGCATTAAAACCACAATGCCAGACGCTTGTATTGGTGTTGATGTAATCGTTGGTTTTCCTGGCGAAACTGATGAGTTGTTTTTAGAAACTTATGAGTTTTTAAATCAATTAGATATTTCATATTTGCATGTTTTTACTTATTCAGAACGCGACAATACACCAGCTGCTGAAATGGTGGATGGCGTTGTGCCTAAATCTGTAAGAAAAAAACGCAGTAAAATGCTCAGAGGTTTATCTGTTAAAAAACGACGAGCGTTTTATGAAAGTCAAATTGGTAAAACCAAAACCGTTTTGTTTGAAGACCAAAATAAAGAAGGTTATATTCAAGGTTTTACTGAAAACTATATTAAAGTCAAATTGCCTTGGAATCCTTATTTGGTCAATACGCTTCAAAGGGTATATTTAGATGATATTGACCGCAATGGTCTAATAAGAGGTGAGTTGGTTGAACGTGAAATTTTAGAAACAATCTAATTTTAAATCGTAATTCCAGCGGGTAAAAGATGTTTGTATTCTGAACGGTGTTTTTTAAAAAAAGCAGCAACAATAGGACATGTTGGCACCACTTTACAATTTTCTTCAACAAGTAGGTCTAAGACTGATTTTATAAATAGGTCTTGATATTTTTCAGAAGATAAAGATTTGTGAATTTCAAAACGGGTTAAGAATATGTTTTTAGTTTGTTCAGAATATTCAAGTTTTATCAGGCAATTTTCAACTTTAGTTTCAAATTGTCTCAAAAAATCGTTTTTTTTAATCTCTAAGATCATAACTCAAAAAACTTGATGAAGTAGATAATTATTAAATAATCTACAGTGTGATACTTTGAATATATTGTAAATTTACAAAAAATATTTATAAAGAATTTATTTTTAACTATGATAAAATCTTCATCTAATAAATATCAAGTTTATTTGATGCCAGGAATGGCTGCAAACCCAAGCATTTTTGAATATATCAAATTAGATGCTACTCGTTTTGAAATACATTGGTTGAGCTGGCAAGTTCCTATAAAAGATGAAAGTATTCAAGATTATGCTAAACGGATGTTGACGCATATCAAGCATAAAAATCCAGTTTTGATAGGTGTATCGTTTGGTGGAGTTTTGGTACAAGAAATGGCTAAATTGATAGAAGTTAAACGCTTGATTATTGTTTCGAGTGTCAAACAGACTTCAGAAATACCAAAATCTATGCAATTTGCACGTGAAACAGGCATTTATAAATATTTGCCCTTTGGATTGCTGAATTATATTTCTGAAATTGAAAAGTTACCTGTTGGGAATACCATTAGAAAGCGACTAAAATTATATCAACAATATATGTCAGTAAACGATAAGGTTTATTTAGATTGGGCTGTCAAAGAAATGGTGTGTTGGAATCAACCAAAGCCTATGGAAAATATCATTCACGTTCATGGCAATCATGATAAAGTTTTTCCTATCAAAAACATCAAAGATTGTATTGTTGTTAACGAAGGTACACACATTATGATTTTAAATCGTTTTAGGTGGTTTAATGAACATTTACCAGAATTAATACAACACGGATTTTTAAAAGAAAAATAAAATGTTAAGAACAAAATTCATTTACAAAATTATTTTCGGAATCGGCTTGATAAGCATTTTAAGTATTGGCTATTCATTTGTCAATCAAGATGATGCAAAAGAAAACATAAAAACCGAGGATCCCAAAAAAACTTTTGAAGAGAATTATAATGTATTTTCAATTGATGTACCAAAGTCTCTGAATTTTGCAGGCGAACCCGTGCCACTTGACCAACCTGACATCTACGAACGTATGGATAGAGAGCTCTTGGTGAATACCTATTGGCAATCAAACGGAATTCTTATGATTAAACGTGCTAAAAAGTACTTTCCACTGATTGAGCCTATTCTTAAAGCCAATGGTGTTCCTGATGATTTTAAATATCTTGCCGTGGCTGAAAGCGGCTTAACAGATGTTGTTTCTCCTGTAGGTGCAACAGGTTTTTGGCAAATTTTGAAATCAACAGGTGTAGAATATGGCTTAGAAATCAATAGCAATGTAGATGAACGCTATCATATAGAAAAAGCTACTCAAGTGGCTTGCGAATATTTGAAAGATGCTAAAGAAAAGTTTGGAACTTGGACTCTTGCTGCAGCGTCATACAATGCAGGAATGTCAGGAATATCTAATCAAATGGAGCGTCAAAAAGCTAAAGGTTACTACAATTTGCTTTTAAATGAGGAAACTGAGCGTTATGTTTTTAGAATTTTGGCCATTAAAGAGATTTTAAGCCATCCCAAAAAGTATTCATTTAATATTGACGAAAATCATTTGTATAAGCAAATTAAAACTAAAACCATAGAAGTTGATACGGCAATTTCAGACATTCCTGATTTTGCGAAACAATTCGGTTTAAATTATAAACAATTTAAAATCCACAATCCTTGGTTAAGAGACAATTATCTTGTGAATAACTCAGGAAAAGTTTATCAGATCAAAATCCCCAAAAAAAATCAATATTAACCAAAATATACTTTAGATTATGAATTTCACTATCATTTTATTTTTAGTGCTTATCGGAATTTTATCTGGATTTTTGAGTGGTATGATGGGTGTTGGTGGTGGTGTGATTATGGTGCCACTTATGGTGTTTTTATTAGGCTTTTCTCAACATGAAGCTCAAGGAACAAGTTTGGCTGTTTTGGCTGTGCCAGTAACTTTTCTTGCGGCTTACAATTATCATACAGAAAAAGGCTTGAATTGGAAATATGCTTTAATTATTGCCATTTCATTTGTTGTTGGAGGCTATTTAGGATCAAAGCTTGCCGTAAATATCGGCGATCTTTTATTGAAACGTATTTTTGGCGTTATCATGTTGATTGCTTCGATTAAACTGATTTTTTTTAAATAAAAAAACCGCCTCAAATTTGAGACGGTTTATATAAACTTGTGATGTTACTAATTACATCATACCAGGCATTCCGCCACCCATTGGAGGCATTCCGCCACCACCAGAACCGTTGTCGTTGTCTTCTTTGATTTCGGTCAAGGCACATTCAGTAGTTAAAATCATGCCAGCAACTGAGGCTGCATTTTCAAGAGCAACTCGAGTTACTTTCTTAGGATCAATGATACCTGCTTTTAGCATATCAACATAAGTTGCTGTTTTGGCATCGTAACCTAAATCGCCTTCTATCACTTTGTTGATAACAACCGAACCTTCGCCACCAGCGTTTTCTACAATGGTTCTCAGTGGCGACTCAATAGCTTTAGCAACGATTTGGATACCAGTAGCTTCATCGTCAGTATCTGATTTAAGGCTTTCTATCACTTTAAGTGTTCTAACGAGAGCAACACCACCACCAGCAACAATACCTTCTTCTACCGCAGCTCTTGTAGCGTGTAAAGCATCATCTACACGATCTTTCTTTTCTTTCATCTCAACTTCAGAAGCCGCACCAACATAAAGAACAGCAACACCGCCAGCTAATTTAGCTAAACGCTCTTGAAGTTTTTCTTTATCATAATCGCTTGTTGTGGTTTCAATTTGTGATTTGATTTGGTTAACGCGATTTTTAATATCACTTTCTTTACCACTTCCGTTAACAATTGTGGTGTTGTCTTTATCAATAGCAACTTTTTCAGCTGTTCCAAGCATGTCTAAAGTCGTGTTTTCTAAAGTAAATCCACGCTCTTCAGAAATTACGGTTCCACCAGTTAAAATAGCGATATCTTCAAGCATAGCTTTTCTTCTATCACCAAAACCTGGAGCTTTTACAGCGGCAATTTTTAATGAACCTCTTAATTTATTAACAACTAAAGTGGCTAAAGCTTCACCTTCAATATCTTCAGCGATAATCAATAAAGGCTTACCGCTTTGAGCAGCTGGTTCAAGCACAGGCATCAAATCTTTCATAGCCGTAATTTTCTTATCCACAATAAGAATGTATGGATCTTCAAGATCAGTAGTCATTTTTTCGCTGTCTGTTACAAAGTAAGGAGAAAGGTAACCACGATCAAACTGCATGCCTTCAACAACATCTACATAAGTTTCAGTTCCTTTGGCTTCTTCAACAGTAATGACGCCTTCTTTACCAACTTTATCAAAAGCTTGAGCGATTAAATCACCGACTAATTCATCATTGTTTGCAGAGATAGAAGCAACTTGTTTTATTTTGTCCAAAGAATCGCCAACTTCTTCAGCTTGTTCTATAAGGTTTTTGGTAATAGCTTCTACGGCTTTATCTATACCTTTTTTAAGTTCCATAGGATTTGCACCTGCAGCAACGTTTTTCAAACCTTCTTTAACGATAGCTTGTGCCAAAACGGTAGCGGTTGTTGTTCCGTCACCAGCAAGGTCATTGGTTTTAGAAGCAACTTCTTTAACCATTTGGGCACCCATGTTCTCAAGCTCATCTTGAAGCTCAATTTCTTTGGCTACAGTAACACCATCTTTAGTTACGGTTGGTGCACCGAATGATTTTGAAATAATCACATTTCGCCCACGTGGACCTAATGTTACTTTTACTGCGTTAGCAAGTTTATCTACACCACTTTTGATGCCGTTTCTTGCTTCGATATTGTATCTAATGTCTTTTGCCATTGTTATATATTTTTTAAATTATTGATTTATACTATTGCTAAAATATCGTCTTCTCTCATCATCAAGTAATCTTCGCCATCAAGTTTAAGCTCGGTTCCGGAGTATTTACCATATAAAACTGTGTCTCCAACTTTGACGGTCATATCGTGATCTTTTTTGCCTTTTCCCACGGCAACGACCTTGCCTTGTTGAGGTTTTTCTTTTGCAGAATCAGGGATGATGATTCCCGATGCAGTTTTGGTTTCAGCTTCTTGTGGCTCCACAAGAACGCGGTCAGATAATGGTTGAATTTTTATTGCCATTGTATTTAAGTTTTAAAATTATACTACAGCAACACTTCCTAAAATTGTGCCAGTTTACTTTTGCTGACATTTTGGTAAAAAAAATGCCAACTTATGACAAGCTGGCATTTTATATTTTTTATATTTTAAAAAATTACTCAGACGTTCCGTTTTCTTCCGCAGGTAATGTAGGAATGTTATCAGACGGGGTTTCTGTTTGAGATTTTGTAGGGTTGTCTGTTTTTAAAATTTTAGAATCTGATGTTTCATTAGACATAAGACTGACGTTAGATAATAAAACTAATACTAAAAGTAAGGTTGCTAACACCCAAGTGCTTTTGTCTAAAAAGTCTGAAGTTTGTTTTACACCACCAATTTGCTGTGAACCACCACCGCCAAATGAGGATGATAAACCACCACCTTTTGGGTTTTGAACCATAATTACTAATATTAGTAAAAAGGCTACAATTATGATGAGAAGAAGAAATATTGTAAACGTACTCATATCAATTATGTTCTTGTAATGCTTTAATCATTTTTATTTGGTCTGCAAAGAAACCACTTTTTTTGGGATTATTCAAAATTAATATGTTATAAGCTTCAATAGCTTTGTCATATTTTTTTTGTTCCAAGTATATTTTCGCCAAAGTTTCTGTCATCATTTCTTGGCTAGGCTTTGTTTTTACTGATAATTTAACAGAATAATCTGTTTTGTCAGGTTGATTTATTTTTGGATTTTCTCTTATAAATTTATTGATTAAATCTTCTTTTTTTTGTCTTTCGGGGTTAGATTTTAGCTTTTTTTCATTTTTGTTTTTTTCTAAGGGCTTGAGTTTAGTTAAATTCAGCCATTCATAAAAGCTGTGTTTTTCGTCATTTTGTTGAGGCTGTTGATAGCGTCTTTCAAATAAATCAGGGTCATTAATTTTGCGGGCTTCATCTTCAGAAATTCCAAGTTCGGCTTGGTCTTGGTTTTTTGAGATGGTTTCAACGGCTTGCTCTTGCTCGTCAAGGGTTCTGTTGATAAAATCAAAAAGCATTTCACGGTTGGTTGTGTGTAATGCTGTAGATCTTAAATAACGCTTAAATTCAAAACTTTCTTGAGATTTTAAAATTTTTAAATGCAAGGCTTGAGCAGCTTGAAAGTAGGGATAATTTATAGCCAGTTTTTTAAAAGCCATTTCATCTGAAACTTGAATTTGTTCAGGATGTTTGATTTTAGAAATGAGCTCTTCAATTTCCATAGACTACCAATCTGTAAGGGATTCGTTGAAAATATCTTGGGTAATTCTTAAAAATATTTCGTCAATGGCTTCATCTCTCACTGAGCCGATCAATTGTTCGTTTGCACCAAAATCAAAATAGAAAGAGAATTTTTTTTCAAAATCTTTTTCAGGATTTAATGTATTGTAAAATCTTACATTCACAGCGATTGTTAACCTTTGTTGTGCAGCTCTGTCGTTAGAAGTTGCTGTCATAGGAGCAACGTAGTATTGTGTGATTTCCCCTTCGTAGATTAAATCTGCATTAGAGTTGGTTAGCCCGAGTTTAGTTTGGTTTTGTATTAAATCTTGTAAAGCTAAAGTAAACTGGCGATCTATACCTGGCTCAACAATAGGAGCGTTGTTTTGAAAGAAATTGACCTGAAAGGTTTCTGCATTTCCAGTATCAGCACCTGTAAATGAATAAGCACCACAACTTAAACAAATTGCTATCAAACTTAGACTTATAATTTTATTGAGTTTCAAAACTATTTTATGATAAGTCATACTGCTTGATTTTACGATATAGGGTTCGTTCACTGATGCCTAACTCTTCAGCTGCGGGTTTGCGTCTGCCTTGATGACGTTCCAATGATTTTTTGATTAATTCGAGTTCTTTGTCTTGTAAAGATAAGGTTTCTTCTTCTTCAATATCTTCTGCAAAATCATATTTGTCTTGATGTGGATCTAAAGCTTTTGATGATTTATGCTCTGGCATTTGAAGAATTTCTAATTCTTGCTCATCGGAAAGGTTTCTTTCGTTGTCATTTGATTCAAATTTTTCTTCATTTTTACCGTAAATTTTATTGATCAGATGTTCATTTTCTTTCTTGACATCGGTATTCTCATCAGATTTTATCAGCTCTAAAGTCAATTTTTTTAAGTCTCCTAAGTCGCGTTTCATATCGAAGAGCACTTTATATAAAATTTCTCTTTCGTCGCTAAAGTCGCTCTTTTGCTTTTTCTGCTCAATCACAGAAGGTAAGTTGTTGCCACTATCAGGTAGGTATTGCAATAAGGTTTGAGCATCAACTACGCGATTGGTTTCTAAAACAGAAAGTTGCTCCGTCACATTTCTTAACTGACGAATATTGCCATGCCACCTGCAATTAATGAGTTGTTTTACGGCATCGTCAGTTAATCTCACGGTTGGCATTTTGTATTTGAGAGCAAAATCAGAAGCAAATTTTCTAAATAACAAATGAATATCGTCTTTGCGTTCTCTAAGTGGTGGTAAATGGATTTCAATTGTGCTTAAGCGGTAGTATAAATCTTCTCTAAACTTTTCCTTTTTAATAGCTTCAGCCATGTTCACATTAGTGGCAGCAACAATTCTGACGTTAGTTTTTTGCACTTTTGAAGAGCCGACTTTTAAAAACTCTCCATTTTCTAAAACTCTGAGTAACCTGACTTGAGTCGTTAAAGGCAATTCACCGACTTCATCAAGGAAAATGGTTCCGCCATCGGCTTCTTGAAAATAACCATCTCTAGATTGGCTGGCACCAGTAAACGCCCCTTTTTCGTGACCAAAAAGTTCACTGTCTATGGTGCCTTCTGGAATGGCACCGCAGTTGACTGCAATGTATTTATTGTGTTTGCGATGAGAAAGCGAGTGGATAATTTTCGGCAAACTCTCTTTACCAACACCGCTTTCACCCGTAACTAAGACTGAAATATCCGTTGGGGCAACACGAATCGATTTTTCAATCGCTCGATTGAGACCTTCATCGTTACCGATGATTTCAAAACGTTGTTTTATAGCTTGAACAGACTCCATAAGCCCCTAAATCCCCAAAGGGGACTTTTTATTAGTTGTTAATATTTTAAATTTATTCTTCATAATTTAATATTTCGTTTTTTAAAAGCCTCCCCTTAGGGGAGGTTTGGTGGGGCTTATCGCTTCGCCTAAGAGTGTTGCGCTGGTGCAATCTTTAATTTTGACCATTACAAAATCTCCGATTTTATAATTTTCCTTAGGAAAAACCACCATCGTGTTTTGGGTGTTACGTCCCGCCCAATGTTGGTCTGATTTTTTTGATTCTTTTTCAATTAAAACTTCTTCGACTCGTCCAAGGTGTTGTTTTGTGCGGTATAAAGAGTGTTTTTGTTGTAATGCAATGATGTCTTGTAAACGTCTTTTTTTGACTTTTTCAGGTACATCATCTTCTAATTTTCTTTCAGCCATTGTACCTGGACGCTCAGAGTAGGCAAACATAAATCCAAAATCGTATTTGACATATTCCATCAGCGACAGTGTGTCTTGATGGTCTGCTTCTGTTTCGGTTGGGAAACCTGCAATCATATCTTGAGAAATACCGCAGTCTGGAATTATTTTTCTGATGTTATCTATCAGGTTGATATATTCTTCACGGGTGTGCAAACGGTTCATCGCCTTTAAAATTCTGTCGCTACCACTTTGAACTGGTAAATGAATATAGTTGCAAATATTTTTATGTTTTGCCATACTTTCTATGACATCCATGGTCATATCTTGTGGATTGGATGTTGAAAAACGAATGCGCATACTTGGTTGGGCTTGAGCTACCATATCCAAAAGCTTAGCAAAATTTACGGCCGTAGCTTGCTGCATCGGGCTGGCTTTTTTGAAGTCTTTTTTCAGTCCACCGCCATACCATAAGTAGCTATCCACATTTTGACCTAATAAGGTAATTTCTTTGTAGCCTTTTTTCCATAAATCGTTGACTTCTTCTATGATGCTTTGTGGGTCGCGAGAACGCTCTCGACCTCTCGTAAATGGCACAACACAAAATGTACACATATTATCGCAACCTCTTGTAATGGAAACAAAAGCCGAAACACCATTACTTTGCAATCTTACCGGCGAGACATCAGCATAGGTTTCTTCTTTAGATAAAATGACGTTGACAGCACTTTGACCGCTTTCAACTTCTTCGAGCAAATTAGGTAAATCTTTATAAGCATCTGGACCAACCACTAAATCCACGATTTTTTCTTCTTCGAGAAATTTGCTTTTTAGGCGTTCGGCCATACAACCTAAAACCCCGACTTTCATTTGGCTGTTGTGTTTTTTAACGGCGTTAAATTTTTCAAGTCGTTTTCTGACGGTTTGCTCAGCTTTATCGCGAATTGAGCAGGTGTTGACCAACACTAAATCTGCATCTTCAAGAATTGAAGTCGTATTATAACCATTTTCTGAAAGAATAGACGCCACGATTTCGCTGTCGCTAAAATTCATTTGGCAGCCGTAACTTTCTATATATAGATTTTTGGTATTGCTTTTATTTTGGGTTTTCACCAAAGCTTCACCTTGTTTGTTTTCATCAATTATTTTCTCCATCAAACCATTTTATTTCTGCAAAGATAGTCGGTCTTAAGTTTCTGACAAAGTGTCATCATGTTCTTTTTTTTGAAGATTTAGAAGTATTAATAAGCAAACAAGTTTTATTATAATTTTAAGACGTCATGTTTTTTACTTGTGCTATTTTTAAAAAAAATTACTTATCAACTTTTAAATTAAATAAAAATGAAAGCAGCACAAATTAAAGAAGCAAAAGGAGAGTTTCAAATCGTAGAGATAGACAAACCAACTCCAAAGAGCAACGAAGTTTTGATTAAAGTTCAAGCTTGTGGTATTTGTCATTCAGATGCGTTTGTAAAAGACGGTACTTATCCAGGTCTTGAATATCCAAGAATTCCAGGGCACGAAGTTATCGGAATTGTTGAAGAAGTTGGGGCTGATGTCAATATTTGGAGTAAAAATCAACGTGTAGGTGTTGGCTGGCACGGTGGTCATTGCTTTGAATGTGAACCTTGTCGTAGGGGAGATTTTATTTCTTGTCAAAATGCAAAGGTAAGTGGGATTTCTTATGATGGCGGTTATGCCGAATATATGTGTGCACCTCAAGAAGCACTTGTAGCAGTCCCTGATGAGTTAAAATCTGAGGAAGCAGCACCTTTGTTATGTGCAGGGATAACGGTTTTTAATGGATTAAGAAATTCGGGTATTATAGCAGGTGATTTAGTCGCTATACAAGGAATAGGAGGACTTGGACATTTGGCTATTCAATACGCTAATAAAATGGGAATGCGAACAGTTGCGATTTCTACAAGCGATGATAAAAAAGATTTAGCCACTAAACTTGGTGCTCATCATTTTATCAATGCCAAATCTGAAAACGCCGCAGAAAAACTACAAGAATTGGGTGGAGCTAAATTAATTTTAGGAACTGCACCAAGTGGAAAGGCTATGACTTCAGTTGTTGGAGGTCTTGGTGTTGATGGAAAACTATTGATGGTTGGAGCAACTCCAGAACCTGTTGAAGTTAGACCAATGGAAATGCTAATGGGAAGAAAATCTGCAGCGGGTTGGCCCAGCGGAACACCAACTGACTCTGAAGACACTTTGAATTTTAGTGCATTATTTGGTGCTAAACCTATGATTGAAGAATACAGTCTTGATGATGTTAATGAAGCCTATGATAGAATGATAAATAATCAATCTAGATTTCGTGTGGTTTTAAAACCATAATTAAACATCAGTTCGATTTAAAAATTCATAAACTATAAACATTTGAATGGTTTAAGGACGAAAGATTCTGAAAATTGATTTTTATCTATAATTTATTCTTTAATCGGCATATAAATTTCGGTCTTCCATTTGGTATCATCTCCACCAAGCATCGGGTTGTTAAAGTAAATTTCTACTGGCGATAAGTCCAACTCGATTCCTTTACGTTTGGCATAATGATACATCGCCAACCATGCTTGGTCTGAAATGCTGTAATTGCCGTGAAATATAGCTTTTAATGCTTTTTGAGATTTTAAAGTATCAGCTTTAACAAATTGGTCAGTAGGGTAGGTGCTTTGACTTTCAACAGGAAAGGCATATCGAAAGGAAATGCTATCTGTCTTGGGTTGCCAATAGTTTACTTTGACAAAAGTCTTACCGTTTTTAGTTACTAAACTGTCCTGATTTTTGCTGAACAATAACGGATTGCTGTTAATCATATATCTCGCTTTATCAGCACGTTTAGCTTGGTGTTCAATATATAAATATGCTGTAGAATTAATGGTATCAATGCCTTGAATGGTTATATTAAAAATCTCAGAAAATTTATCAGCACTATCTTTTAAATGTTTTGAAATTTGGATCAGACTATCTAAATTCTGAGATTGATTGAATAGACTTTTGTAACGTTCAGATAGACTGTGATTTTTATTTTTAAAATAAAGTTTAACCCTTGAATTTGTATCATTAATATTTTTAAATTCCCACAAAAGTTCAAAAGGCGTTTGGTTGATTTTCATGGTTTGTTTTATACTTTGAAATAAAGCTTTGTGTTCAGTTTTTATGCTTTTATTATCCCAAGTATTGGGATCTAAAATCATATGATAAATAGTACCTTGAGGTAAATCAACTGTGAATTCGATTTGATGGTCATAGGTTTTAAAAAAACTGAACCAAATTAAAATGATAAGAAATAGAACACCAATAAATCCAAAGATTTTTTTCATAAAATAATTTACAAATTGATGTTTTGAACTACATATCGCCCAACCTGTTGTCCTTGTTTTAAGCCATTTGTGTTGGCAGGCATATAGTGAATCCCGCCATACAAACGGCTCATCATCGCTTCTTTTGCAGCTTCTCTAAAGGAATTAAAACTTCTCACAGGCAAACCGTAAGTCGTTTCCGAAGGATCTTCAAAAGAAAAATCATCGCCATAAATATCGGTCAGCACCTCTGATGCTGCACCAGAAACCACTGAGTGTCCGCTAGTGTATTCAGGAAAAGGTGGCGTTTGTAAGATGGGCGTCCATTGTTCGTCGATATAGCGATTGATAACGGTTTCTGGTCTAATGGCATTAGTATCATATTTTTCTTCCCAAACACTTATAAAAGCGTCATAAATTCCTATACACAAAAAAGCGTAACTTCTAACCGTTTCAGCAAAATTAAAATTTGCTTTTTTAGCGGCTATTTTATTAATAAGAATCCAATGAGCACCTGGCGTAATTTTTTTAGTAGCAAACATCATATGACCTTTGTGGGTTGAGACATAAGGATTGCAATCCCAAAACTGTGCAATCTCAATCATTTCAGATTTATCGCCGAGTTCACGGGCTTTATTCACCGTATTGTAAACATGCATGACTTCTTTGTAGTATTGACTATCTTTTTCTATTGAAAACGGTGTTGGTTTTTCAGGTTTAAATTGTGAAGCACTATCTAAAACAAAAGTTCGCATTTTATCCCAATTGGGTTCTATGCCATCCATATAATCTGGTGGTGTTGGCACCCAACGCGATGGGTCTTCTGTGTTGATAGAAAATTTAGGCATTGTTCGGGTTTGGGCATAATTGTCTTGTTTTGCCCATTCCATAATGTGTTGACTCACTTGATTGGCATAGTCTAAACTCTTTTCAAACTTTGATGATTTAGACCAGTTTTGATAAATACTATCTTTATAGGTTTTGATTTTTTGAGTAGAAAAAATCAGTTCTTCACCAACATTGAGATAAGCCATTACAGCTGCCATATTAAGGTTGACTTCAGACAAATTTTTAGCTTTTGGAATGGGAGAGAAATGCTCAATTTGTCCGCTTAAAGAATTATAGTTGTTTGTAGTATCTTGAACAACGATTTCATAAGCTGCAATGCTTGGATATGCATACACACGGCTGGCTACTGGAGGCGAAAAGATATCGTAAACCATCACTTCTGTGAGTTTGTCAAGTGCGTTGTGATAATCATCTGGTGTAACTTCTATGTCTTGTTTTGACTTGCAACTCAAAACTCCAACTGCCAGTAGAAGTATTAGAAATTTGAATGTTTTCATTTTTTATAATTTATACAATTCAATGGCATCATTATTATAAGTTACCATCAAATATTTTTCCATTTTGTAATTTAAAATATTAAAATTAACAACCGCTTTGTTGTAAAAATTAACGCCAATATCTTCGGCAGTTAGCCATTGCCCATTTTGACTCAAAGCACCGCCAGCAAAACTACCAAACCGACCGTGATAGGGTTTTACACCGAAATAGTTTCCGCCGATTAACAATTCATTTTGTCCGTTATTGTTGAGGTCTATTGGTTTTAAAGCGGTTATTGGTGCGACTTGAAAATAGTCGTCAAGTGGATGAAAAACCCATTTTTTATTTTCGAGTTTGAGATAACCTGAAGCGGTTGTATGAACTTTGAGAATTTCAGCTTTATCGAGTTGGGTTTTATTAAATATTTCATCAATAGATTTACCTGCAAAAGCTTTGTAGGAATTAAATTTCTTTTTAAGCGATGGCATTTGTTGAGATAATTCATCAAAACTGTTGATAGGATAATACTTACCGTTTGTGTTGATACATACTATACTTTCAGTTTGACCATTATTGTCAAAGTCGGCATAGTAAAGCCGTAAAGGTTTTTCATCAGATGCTTTGAATTTTGTATTCGTGCCGAAATTGCCTAACACAATTTCCTGTTGTCCGTCGTTTTCAATATCAAATAAAGCGATACTTTGCCAAAGTCCATTGAGGTTTTGAGGTAGAAACTCTTTTGAAATATCTTTGATTTGCTCGTTTTTTATCTTTAAAATTTTTGGTGGCATCCATTCGCCTGCGGTGATGATTTCTTTTTCGCCGTCGTTGTTGATATCAAACCAAATAGCATCGGTAACCATACCAAAGTTTTTGAGCAAGTCAGATTTTATATTTTCAAAACCATGGCAATTGTTTTTAAAAATATAGGCATTAGGTTTTTTGCCAAAATCACTACTCACGGCGTGACCAAATCCGTAAAGGTTTGGACAGGTTTTACCATCTTTTAAAATCACGGAAGTGTGAAGAAAATTTTGAGGCAATTCTATAGCCGAAAAAGTAGTGTCTTGCTGAACAAAAAGGCGGTCTGTTAGTGCAGAGGAACGGCCATAAAACTCACCACCAGCATTACCTACTAATAAATCATTTTTGCCGTCATTGTTGTAATCTGATATATCTGCAAAAATATTCTCGGCTTTGATTAATGCTTCAAAATTTTTATTTTTATATAACTCAAAACCACTGTCATTTTGAATGAAAATTTGTGGATTTATAAACTTTGAACTTCCAAAAAACACATCATCAAGCCCGTCGTTGTTGAGATCGCCAACGGCTGAGGCTGGACCACGATCTGAGATTTGATAAGGGATTAAACCCTGACGTTTAAAATCGATATAGCGATTTTCTTGATGAGAGAAATTTAATCCAGGCAAACTATCAACTGAAGTTAAAAGCGGTTTCATCTTCGGTTTTAAAGTTTTATAATCAAAGGAATCTCTATTATAAATTCTTTTGATATTAAGCGTTCGGTTGGTTTTGACATCTTCTGCCACTTGGTAAGTTTGGTCTGGCCAAATGATTTTTAAAGAGTCAATTTTTGAAATGGTATCAAACCCGAAAAATATTTTTTGCTCAGATGAAGATTGAAAACCTTTGGTGGCATAAAGCTGACGCCATTGTGATTTTCCGTTGTAATAGGCTATGACTTTAGTGCCGATTCCAGTTTTGTTTTTAGGTTTATAATCAAAATTGAGTTTTAAAAATGTATGTTTCTTAGGTGAATGGTTTTGATAAACGCCTGCACTTTCATTAATGTTGTTGACAACCAAATCTAAATCGCCATCATTATCTAAATCGGCATAAGCTGTGCCAGTAGAGTAGGTGAGTTCTTCTGGTAACCAATTTTCAGTTTTGTTTTTAAATTTTAAACCTTCAGAACCTTTAAAAATTCTATTTTGGAGTTTGCCATCAGGCATTTTATCTAAAGCCTTTTGGTCAATTAAACTCGTGTTTTCTATCTTTTGTTTGACGCTTTCGTTTGAAATATAATTGATATAATCTAAATCATTAGGTCGTTTAGGAATTCCGTTTGAGATGAATATATCTTGATGGCCGTCTAAATCGTAATCGGCAAACAAGGCTGCCCAAGACCAATCGGTGGCTTCGATACCGCTGAGTATGGCGGTTTCTTTGAAATATTCTCCATGTTGATTGACTTGAAGCATATTTCTAGAATATTGATAATGATAGCCAAGTCTTTCAACTCTAAATTGTGACATTTCATAATTCTCATCGCCCATTGAACGCTTGATTACAACTTCATCATCAGGTGCCATATCTAAGCTAAGAATATCCATAAAACCATCGGCATTGATATCGGCAACATCGCTTCCCATAGAAAACCGACTCATCATTGTTGTCATTGATTTTGAAGATTCTGTAAACGTGCCATCTCCGTTGTTGATGTAGAGATAGTCGTCTTCGTGAAAGTCGTTGCTGACATATATGTCTGTCCAACCATCGTTATTAAAATCGGCTGTGGCAACACCTAAGCCATAAGCATTTACGCCACCATAGATGCCTGATTTTTCGCTGACATCAACAAAACTACCGTTGTCGTTTCGCAATAGTTTATCGCCAGTTTCGTAATTTCGTTCGTTTCTGAGTGAAGCTTTACCATACGAATTTTGTGTATGCACGGCGTGATTGAGCAAATATAAATCTAAATCGTCATCATTATCATAATCAAAAAAAGCAGCAGAAGAGGAATAGTTGTCAAAATCTAATCCATATTTTTTGGCTTGTTCTGTAAAAGTTTCATCACCATTGTTGATATAAAGTTCATTATGACCTTTAAAACCATTAATGCCAGCGACGGCACAAACATATATATCGAGAAGTCCATCGCCGTTGACATCGGCCATACTTACACCAGTATTCCAATCAGAGTTTTGTTGAATTCCAGCTTGTTCGGTGATGTCTTTAAATTTAAAATTCCCTTGATTGATGTAGAGTTTGTTATCACCTTGATTTGAAGTTAAAAAAATATCTACCTTATCATCTCTATTGATATCGCCAACGGCAACGCCACCGCCGTTGTAGAAATATAAATAGTCTAATATGTTAGCATTTTCTGTTTCAACAAGTTTGTTATTAAAATCTAATCCTGTTTTGTCAGCTGACAAACGTTCAAACTTTATCTCTTGTTTTTTTTGACAAGAAAAGAAGAACACAATACAGACAAGTGATATGATTATTTTATGGTTCATATCTAAAAATTAAAGGTTTATCATTATTTCTGCCCGCTAAAATGTAATGCTTATTATTTTGATCTGTCGTTGTTTTTAAAGTTCTCACTTCGCCTTTGATTTTAAAATTGGTATTCTTTTTAAGATAAAATTCATCGTTTTTATATCCAACAAGATGTCCTTTTGAAGCATCAAGACGAGCAAATTGCGGTTTGAAGTGATAAAAGTTTCCTGCGGCTACAATAAAAATTTCACCATTCATTTCTATGGAGTTAAGTGCTTGAATTGACGACCATTGGGTTTCTGAAGGTAAATATTTGATACCGTATTCAGTGTTAGACGTTTTAAATGCTACAAAAGACGCCAACTCCGTCAGTTGTTTTGTTATGGCTTGATTGACTTTGTCTTTGCCAAACAATTCTGATATAGATTGCTCAGCGAATTTTTTATAGGACATATTATCTTTTTTGATGCTTGGAATTTGATTCGCCAATTCGCGCTTGAGTTGATAAGGTTTATCTTTATCATCAATATGTCTTGTAATGATTTGTTCAATGGTGCCGTTGTCATCAAAATCATTCACAAAAAGTTTTGCTGGTTGTGCTGAAGTTGGTTGTAATTTGAAATTCTGTCCATAGTTACCAAATATCAGCTCTTTTTGGTCATCATTATTAATATCTAAAGCCATTACAGCATTAAACAAACCTTTATACTGATTGAGGTTAGTGTTGAATTGCTCTAATCGTCGCCCGTTGTTTTTAAAAAACACGGGATGCATCCATTCGCCAACAACGATAAGGTCTGCAATGTTGTCATCATTAAAGTCGTGCCAAATGGCATCTTTAACCATTCCGAGATTTTTAAAATCGAAAGCTTTTTGCACTGTGATGTCTGTAAACTTACCTTCTCCATTATTTTCAAAGAGTTTACTTTTGGGGTTAATGCCGTAGATGCCAGGCACCGAAAAATTACCTACGAACAAATCTTTGTCACCATCTTGGTCAAAATCAGAAGCTTTAATAACTGCTGTGTTGTAGCGGTTAGATATGGTTTGAAAAAGTTCAAAAATACCTTTGCCATTATTTTTTAAAACCCGAATCTGGTATAGTTTGTTGGTTTCATCTTTAAAATTGCCGCCCGAGCCAAGTATCAAATCTAAATCACCATCGCCATCGATGTCCACAAAAGTTGAAGCGGTGTCTTCAAATTTTGCCATTTTATCAAATAACGTTTGATTTTGGGATGAGATGTTTTGACCTTTCAAATTAAACAGTTGAGCGGCTTGACCTTTAGCACCACCTATAAAAACTTCATCTTGTCCATCGCCATTGATATCACCATGACTCATTGTTGGTCCTTCTCGAGATTGCATTTTAAAAATTAAACCTTCGTGGTCAAAATCGACATAAAAATCTTCGTTATGGCTTTCTACTTGAGGTTCAATGATTTTAAAAAGATTAGAATCTGACTGCGTTTTAGAATAAGAGTAAGTAGATGTATTTGAACTATTGTATGAGATGTTTAGACTTTGATTGGCTTTGATGTTTTTTAAGGTTTGGTATTCCGCATTTGGCCAAATGACTTGAAGTGAATCTATGTTTTGTGCATCACCCAAGCCAAAATGCAATTGATAAGTTACAGAAGATTGAAATCCACGCGTAGGCATAACTTCATTGCTGATGATTTGTTTATTAACATAAGCTTTGACTAAAGTTCCAATACCAAACACATTTGGTTTTTTAAATTTTAAATTGAGGTTGAGGTAATTTTTATTTTCAGAATTGTTTTTAAAAACAAAAGCTTCACTATCAATATTATTGACCACTAAATCTAAATCGCCATCTTGGTCTAAATCACTATAAGTAGCTCCATTAGAAAAACTTTTGATGTCAAAACCAAATTCGTGGGTTTTGTTTTTAAAAGTCAAATCGCCTTGATTGACAAAAGCGTAGTTGGGAACAGGATGACTTGGCATAATATTGATGATAGAGTCTTGACCAGTTTTTTGACCTGATGTGGTCATTTTTTGATAGACTTCATCAGCAAAAAAATCAATAAAATCTTGATTGGTCAAATCTTGTTTGATGCCATTAGACACGTATAAATCTTTATACGAATCATTATTCATATCAAATAATAATGCTCCCCAAGACCAATCGGTTTTAGCGATGCCACTGAATAGTGAAATTTCTTTAAAATGGCCATTGCCGTCGTTGAATTGAAGTGCATTTTGCATAAATTGGTTATAAAATCCGCGATTTATTTTGAGTTGTTGCAAATCGTAATTTTCAAAATTGGTTGTGGTTTTTAATCGGGCATCGCCTTCAGGCAACATATCGGTAGAAAATATTTCATAATATCCGTCATTGTTGATGTCGGCCATATCGGCACCCATAGATGATAAACTGATATGTTCAGTGCGGTTGGTGATATCTTCTACAAAAGTGCCGTCGCCTTGATTGATATAGAGGTAATCTCTTTCGTAAAAATCATTGGAGATGTATAAATCTTTATAGCCGTCAAGATTGATGTCTCCAACCGTTACGCCAAGTCCAAACCCAATTAGACTACCGTAGATACTTGCTTTTTCAGTAACATCAACAAATTTGCCGTTTTGGTTTTCCAACAGTTTATCACCACCACCTTTGACGTCTTCAGGCACATTCCATTCTTTGGCTCGCAATTCTCGTTTGTTGTTAAAGCCTAAACTGGCTACTGGAATAAAACTGTTATTTAATATATACACATCCAAATCGCCATCATTGTCATAATCAAAAAACGCAGCGTGAGTTGTAAATCCCGACTCATCTAAGCCGTATTTTTCAGCTTCTTCTGTAAAGGTTAAATCACCTTGATTGATGAAGAGTTCGTTTTTTTGGTCATCGCCTTTTTGGTTGCCAGCATTGCAGACATAGATATCCAATAAGCCATCTTGATTGATATCTACAAAAGCCACGCCAGTTGACCAAGCCTTACTGCCACTAACCTTAGCTTTTTTGGTAATGTCTTCAAATTGAAAATTACCTTTATTGAGGTAAAGTTTATTTTGACCTTGATTGGCTGTGAAATAAATATCTTCAAAACCGTCATTATTGATATCACCAACGCCAACACCGCCACCATTATAAAAATATCTATAGCTAAATATGTTAAAATCTTCTTTGTTTTGAATATTATTGGCAAAATCGATTCCAGTTTGTTCACTTTTCATCAGTTTAAAAACAGGATTTTCGGGAATGTTTTTCTCTGAAGTTAGCTTTTCAGTTTGAGTATTTTTATTCTGACAACTCAGTATAATAAATATTGATAAAAAACCAAATATTCGTTTCATTTTAATAATTTTCTAATTTGTAAGCTGTCGTTATTTGACCCAAAAATAAGCCATTTTTCATTTTTAATCTTAATAGTTTCAGCTGAATTTATTCGACCTTTAAGATTCAAGTTATGATTTTTCCATACCGAAAATCTGTTGTTTTTGTATTTTAAAATCAATCCGTGATTGGCATCTAATTGACCGAGTTGTGTGTTGAGGTTAAATCGATTTCCAGTTAAAATTAATTCTGGTAAATCATCACCATTTACATCTGTATCTAAAACAGCGTTAACGGATGAAAACTGTACATCTTGTGGCAAGTTTACACTTTTAAAATTGAAGTTACCTAAATTTTTATAGAAGCTTGTTTCTAAAGTATAGACATATTTTTTATCAGCACCATTCCAGAGTTTGGGATCAAAAACATCTTCAATTTCAGCTTTGGCGAAAGCTTTGTAGCTTCTAAATTTTTTGTTGATTGTAGGAATTTGAGCAGCTAATTCGTCTTTGGTGTTGAATAAAACTTCTTTGTCTTGATGAAAATAGCTCAACAGGCTTTCGGTTTGTCCATTTTGATTGAAGTCGTTGAGATGCAATTTTAGAGGTTGTTCAAAACTTGCTTTTAACTTGGTGTTGGTGCCAAAGTTTCCAGCAATGATATCTTGAAGTCCATCGTGGTCAATATCTACAAAATGAATGGTATTCCACAAACCATTTGAATTTTCAAGAGCTTTGATATTTATTTTTTCAAATGAATTGTTCTTTAATTCAAAAACTTGAATTGGCATAAAATGTCCAGCAATTATCAATTCAACCTGACCGTCATTATTGAGGTCTTTAAATTGTGCATCTCTTATCATTCCTAATTGATGCGAAGATAAATATGCACGCGTAGCATCTTTAAAGCTGTTGCTTTGTTGGTTGAGTAGTAGATAACTTTTAGGCGATTGACCAAAAGTATTAAAATCTATACCTGCCCCAAGAAAAACATCAATATAACCATCTTGATTGACATCGGTTGTGGCTATGCTATTGAATTGCTGATTTAACACTGGAAAAGCCTTGTCTTTGAAGATAAACTTTCCATTATCATTAAGATATAATCTTGGTTGTAAAGCTACACCAGATTGAAATTCGTTGCCGCCAGAAATCACGATTAAATCTAAATCATTATCGTTATCAATGTCTATAAATTTTTGATCGAGATCTTCATTTTTCTCGTGGGTTCTAAAAACATCTTCTTGTTGAGATTGAAAACTTCCATCGGCTTGTTGAACAAATAATCGACTTGGTTTGAACTTGGCGTTTCCGATAAAAATATCATTTAAACCATCTTGATTGATATCAGCTATACTGACTTTTGGACCGAGATTTGCATTCATATAAGGAATGAGCGGTTGGCGACTAAATTCGTAAGATTGATATTCATAATGTTCAAATGGAATTTTTTTAGAGGAAATATTCTCAAACAAATCTGTTGAGTTTAAAATAGTGTAATCAAACTTTGAGATGGCATTTGATTGTTTCACGGTAAGTGTTTGGTTGATTTTGATGTTATTTAAACTTTGAAATTGATCATTTGGCCAAATCACCCAAGCGGAATCTACAGTTTTGGTTTGACCGAGGCCAAAATGTATTTCAGGTATTGTTGAAGACATATAACCTTGGTTCACGTAATTTTCACGAAGCATTTTTTTGCCATCTACAAATAAAACGACTTTAGTCCCAATGCCGTTTTGGTTGGGTTTGTTTCCGTCAAATTTTATTTTCAGATAGTTGGCGTTCGATAGGTTTTCATAAATCATAGCTTCGTCGTTGATGTTGTTGACGATGATATCTAAATCACCGTCATTGTCTAAGTCTACATAAGTCGAGCCGTTAGAGTAGGAGGTTGGTTGTTTCTTCCAATGTTTAAAGGTGTCTTTAAAACTTTTGTTATCTTTATTTAAAAATAATTTGTTTTGTTTTTTGTATTTTGGAAGCTTTTCTAAAAGATTCAAATCTTTTTTTTCTAGGCCTTGATTAATTTTGTTTTGATAGGTTTTATCAGAAATAAAATTGATAAAATCCATATCATTTGTCGCTCCAAAAATACCGTTACTGATAAAAATATCGTTGCTGCTATCGTTATTAAAATCGGCTATCAACGCAGACCAAGACCAATCTGTTGCAGCAACATTCTTTGAGTTAGCCACTTCACTGAAATTGAGATTTCCTTGATTGAGATGCAAGGTGTTGCTCATATATTGCGGTGCATAATTGTTTTTAAGGTATTGTTGATAGGTTAAATAAGGATATTCTGTGCCTGACACTTTGTATTCTTCTATATGTTCAGGAAGCATATCTACGGAAAGGATATCGGGTTTTAGGTCATTATTTATATCAGCGATAGCATTTCCCATTGAAAAATGTGTGGTATGTCCAAGTGCATTTTGATTTTGAGAAATAATGTCTAAAAATGTTTTGTTTCTTTGGTTGATGTAGAGATAATCATTTTCAAAAAAATCGTTGCCTATATAAATATCGGTAAAGCCATCAAAGTTGATGTCACTCAAGCTGAAATCTAAGCCGTATCCAATTTCACTAGAAAAGATATTGCTTTTAGAAGTGATTTCAACAAATTTGCTGTTTTGATTTTCGAATAACTTATCTCCAGCTAAGGGATGAAATTCTAGTCTTTTATTGCCATTGCCATAAGTGCGGTTGGGGTGAAGTGAATGATTAAGGAGGAACAAATCTAAATCACCGTCTTTGTCATAATCAAAAAAACCTGCTTGTTGGGCATAGCTTGAAATATTTAAACCATATTTTTCAGCTTCATCTTTAAAGGTTGGAATCCCTTTTTTATTAAGACCTTGATTAACGAGCAATTGATTGTAAGTTTTAGTATCATTTAATCCTGTAACTTGACAAATATAAATATCCATCAAACCATCTTGATTAATATCTACAGAAGTCACACCCGTTGACCAATTGTTTTTGGGGACTTGAGAAGAATTAGTAATATTTTCAAATTTTAAATTGCCTTTATTGAGATAAAGTTGATTTTGTGTTTGATTGCCAGAAAAAAATATATCGGGCAAGTTGTCATTATTGAAATCAGCAACAGAAACACCAGCACCATTGTAGAAATAGAGGTAATTTAAAATATTAAGTTCAGGTTTTGAAGTTAGCTTGTTATTAAACTTAATATTAGTAGATTGAGAAGTTAATACATTAAAACCTACATCTATTTTTTCTTGCCTTTGATGATTGTTTTGACACGACCAAAGCAACAGTAGTAAACCGATAACAATAAAAGGGAATTTATACATCTTAATTTTTAATTAAAAAAAGCCCTCTTGAATTACAAAAGGGCTTTTTAAATTAATTATAAAAATTATAAAATAACTCAAATTAATAACCAGGATTTTGTGTTAGATTTGGGTTATTTGCAACTGTTCTTTCAGGAATTGGGAACAAAACTCTGAAAGGTTCTGAAGCAGACTTCTCATTCCAAGAGTCTAAGAATTTACCAAATCTTATCAAATCAGTTCTACGGTGACCTTCCCACCATAATTCTCGACCTCTTTCGTCGATGATGTCATCTTCAGTTAAGGCACTAAGCGTTGACGCACCTCTAGAAGTTCTGATATCATTGATAATTTGAAGTGCTTCACCTTCTTGACCGAGTCTAAATAGAGCTTCGGCTTTTGTTAAAAGCACTTCTGCATATCTGATTAAAGCATAATCATTTTCTGCTGTATTTATATTTTGGTAGTCTGGAAGGTATTTTAAGCCTCGTACTCCGCTAGTTTCAAGAGTAGGTCCAGTAGAAATTATAGGGCTTTCAAGTGTAAACACTAATGGATTACCATTTCTGTCTTGAAGCGGGTTACCATCGACATCATATTGTTGTCCAATTAAAAAACCAGCTTTAAGACCGCTAACATCTGTAAGTCCAGGATAATCAACACCGCCTTTTCTGACATCGCTATCTTCAAATTTATTATAGAAGTCGGGTATGGTTGTAAAACCATTATAGCCAGAAGGATTTTGATTGTAGTGAAGTGTCATAAGGTAACGAATAGATATACCTCCTCCTGGTTCACCTCTGTTGTTTGCTTGTGTGAATATAAGCTCTGAACTGATTTGACCATTTTCGGGGGCAAAGTTATCATAATAATTTATACCTGTCTCTAACGAATAAAATCCAGAATTAATAACAACATCTGTTAGGCTAACAGCTTGATTGAGGTCTGCAGCTTCAAAAGAAAACGGAGGAATACGATCGTCATCAACATAAACAGCTTTGTTTAATAATACTTTAGCGAGAAATGCACGAGCTGTATTTTTATTTGCTCTAGATTTGTTTGAATCTATAGTATCTTCAGGTAACAAAGTTATAGCTTCTTCTAACCTTGAAACTATAAAGTTTACGGCTTCTTCCCCTTTTAAAGTAACAGGTACGTCGCCTAAACTGTCTAGATTTTCTCTAAAAGGTACTTGACCAAATAAATCGTAAAGGTAATATACAAACCAAGCTTGCAAAAATAAAGCCTCACCTCTTTCTTGACCTTCAGCAATTTCTAAAGCTTCAATAGATCTAAATACACCACCAGACAAATCATTGAATGTGTTTAAAATAAAATTATTATCATTTGCCCAAGTATGTTGATGAAACACACGCCAAGCACCGTTATCATCCCAGTCACCACCTCGTGTTGGTCCGATAACTTCATCACTCGAATGTTCTTGAAGGGCAAATATTAAATCTGGAGCAACAAAACCTCTTAAAACGGTATAATTTGCATCTACAAGTTGTCTCGCATCAACTAATCCTTGAGAAGTTTCTTTATTTATACTACTTCCAAGATCTCTTTCTAAATCTGTACAGCTCGTTAAAACTAAGATGCTGCACAAACATGTTAATAAAAATATTCTTTTCATAATTTTTCTTTAAATATACAATTTTTAATTAAAATGAAACATTAATACCTAATGTATAGGTTCTAGCTCTTGGATAAGATAAGTAATCTATACCAAAAGAAGGAACTCCATTAAATGTATTGCTAGTATTGACCTCTGGATCAAAACCGCTATATGGTGTGATGACAAATAAATTTTGACCTGTGGCATAAATTCTTAAATTCTTAATATATTGAGGTAATAAATCAGCATCAAAATTATAACCAACAGTTAAATTACTCAGGCGAATAAAATCACCAGATTCCAAAAATCTTGTAGAAACTGCATTTGCAGCATCTGGGTTTTCACCATTTCCAACCAAATCTGACAATATATTTCTGGCAGTCAAGTTGTTTTTAGCTAAGACATTGGCAGTGTTGTTATAAATCTCATGACCATAGGCACCGTTCATATTAACTGCCATATCCCAATTTTTGTAGCGAACGTTGGCATTTAAACCTACTAAAATGTTTGGGTTGGGATCTCCCACAAATCTTTTATCAGCTTCAGTAGATGCATTTGTCGTCGTACCACCGTCAGCAGTCAAGTAAGTTGGATTACCATCTGCATTCAATCCAGCATAAACTGGCATATAGAAAGAATTTATAGGTTCACCATCATCAATTCGTTGAGAAACAGCACTAGTTAGACCTTGTCCAAATATCGGCCCAATATCCATTGGAGCTCCTGTGAAATCTTGTAATTCATTTTTAAGAAAAGAAATGTTTCCACCAAGAGTAAAACTCCAATCTTCGGTATTGACAACATCTCCAAATAAGGTTAATTCAAGCCCTTGATTTTGAACTGTGCCATCTATGTTTTCCCATCTTCTAGTGCCAGGAGGTGCTGGTTGTATTGGATCAAATAGAAATAAAAGTTTATCGGTATCTCGTTGAAATACATCAATAGATCCAGATAATTTATTGTCTAAAACAGCAAAGTCAACACCAATATTTATGGTTTCATTAACTTCCCATTGTAAATCTGGATTAGCGGCTGTTTCCTGTTGGGCAATAGTGTTGCCTTGTCCATCATTTCTTATGACAAACCTGTCATCAGCAGCACCTGCGGGGAAATTTTGATTTCCAGATTGTCCCCAACTTGCTCTCAGTTTGAGTTGGTCAAAAAAGTCAGGGGCAAAATTTTCTTCATTAATTTTCCAAGCTGCAGCAAATGCTGGGAAATATCCCCATTCATTATTGTCGCCAAATTTGTTTGATCCATCAGCTCTAAAGGTAGCCGTTAAGGTATATTTTCCGTAGGCGTCAAAAATTGCACGACCAAAGTATGACTCTAGGTCTGCTGTGGGTGCTTTAAATGATTCTATGACTCTTTCATTAAATCCATTTAAGAAATCATTTTCATTACCTGGGTCTAATGATATATTTTCACCAATAGCAGAATATCCTCTCGAGGACGTTTGCTGGAAACCATAACCTGCTAAAACTTGAATTTTAAAATCCTCATTGATTTCTTTATTATAGTTTAATGTATGCTCAATAAGTTGGGTATAGAGAATTTTATTAGCATTTACTGCTCTACCTCGCTCCCAAATTCCTTGTAAATCATAATTTCTAGATATGCTTGTTCTGTTGTTAGACTCAGAACGGTCAACACCAAAATTCAGCTTATAATCTAGACCATCAATAATCTCAAAAGTTGCAGAAATATTACCAACAATTCTTGAAGTTTCTTCTTCAATATTTGTGTATTCTGATAGTGCAAGTGGGTTAAAACTCAAAGCTGGTCCTAAATCATCACTTGGAGCACTTCCGTTCTGTCTATAGGTTCCATCATCGTTGAACAAAGGTACTGTAGGATTCCAAAAGAGGGCTGCACCTATAAGGTTTCCTTGAAAGCCAGCATTATTAGTTATTGGTGCTCTTTTGTCTTTAACATAACTTGCGATTAAATTCACATCCACTTTAAGTCTATCGTCTTCTAAGAAACGGTATGAGTTACTTAAAGATGCCGTATAATTTTGAATTTGAGATTTGTTAACAACCCCTTCTTGATCTAATGCAGAAAGCGAATAACGGTATTTGCTTTTCTCACCACCACCAAGAATAGTCAGGTTGTGGTTAGCAGTTTGAGCTGTTCTAGTAATCGCATTAAAGGCATCAACATCAGCTCCTCTATCAACAAAACCAGTAATGCCTTCAGTTTGTATTGCGTTTCTAAAACCACCTGCACTTAAGACATCAACTTCATTAGCAACTTCAGAGACCCCAAAAGTACCAGAATAAGTAATTTTTGGTTCACCAAATTTACCTTTTTTAGTGGTTATAATAATTACACCATTAGCTCCACGAGACCCATAAATAGCTGTTGCAGAAGCATCTTTTAATACAGAAATACTTTCTATATCACTTGGGTTTATAAAGTTTAACGGGTTTTTGTTTGATGTTGTACCTAAACCAAAGTCACCAGTACCAGCTGATGAATCTTCACTATTAATCAACATGCCATCGACGACATATAGAGGGTTGTTGCCAGCTCTTAAAGATGCACCACCACGGATTCTAATATTAGCAGCACCACCAGGCTCACCACCAGATGTAGTTACTTGAACCCCAGCAGTTCGACCTTGTAAAAGATCTGTGGCATTGGTTTGCACCCCCTTATTAAAGTCTTCGGCACTAACAGTTTCTACTGAACCAGTCCGGTCTTTTTTGGTGGTAGAGCCGTAACCTACTACAATGACCTCGTCGAGTTTGGCGGCATCTTCTTCGAGTTTGATGTCAATGGTTGTTTGTCCATCAACAGCTACTTCTTGGGTTTTGAAGCCAATGTAGCTAAAAACTAAAGTTGCATCTTCGGCAACTGTTAAGTTATAGTCACCGTCAAATCCAGTAACTGTCCCATTTTGGGTTCCTTTTTCTAACACATTCACGCCAGGTAATGGTCCCATTTTGTCGGAGACCACACCTGTCACTGTGACCTGTGCTAGCATAGCGGTGCTAAACAGCATCGCTATAATGTAAAAAGCGTGTTTAAGTAACATTTTTTTCATTTTATTTAGGTTTAGAATTATACATATTAAATTGATATTAAAAGCTATTTTAATTGATTTTAAAAACTATGGATTGATAGGGTTGTAATTTAATATACGTTAACGTTTTCGTAACAAATTTATAATTATTTATCAATATATCATAATTTTTTTGCATATCAAATTCGTAATCAATAACGTTTTCGTTTTTAGAAAAGTTCAAAAATACTACAATACTTTGATAACCAAGCGTTTTGGTGTAAGCGTAAACATTTTTATTATTTTCTTCAAATTCTTCAAATCTTCCATAAGTAAACACATCGTGCTCTCTTTTGAGTGATAGAATGGTTTTGTAATAGTTTAAAATTGATTCAGAATTATTAGCTTGCTGTTGAACATTTATTGTTTTATAATTTGGGTTAACTTGAAACCATGGCGTATGTTTTGAAAAACCTGCATTGTATTCACTATTCCATTGCATTGGTGTTCTGGCATTGTCTCGACCTTCGTTGTTTATCATTTGTATAGCTACATCTTTGCTAAACTTTTGCGTTTCTAAGTTTTCAAAATAGAAATTGCGTGATTGTATGTCGTTAACTTCATCGATGTTTTTTAAATTGATATTGGTCATACCAATTTCATCACCTTGATAAATATTTAAAGTTCCGTTTTGTGTTGCCATAAGCGTAATAAGCATTTTTGCGGATTCTTTATGGTATTTTTTATCATCGCCAAAGCGAGATACAAGTCGAGCAAAATCGTGATTTCCTAAAGCATTTACAATCCAACCACCTTTAGTCATTACGTTATGCCAATTTCTGAATATTTTTTTGATGTTGATTAAGTCAAATTCAGATATTTCTTCATATTTACCGTTTACGATATTGTTTTCTAGAATATCAAAATGGTATATCATGTCAAGCTCTTCACGGTCTTCACCGACATAAAGATGTGCATTGTCTTGAGTTACACCAACGCCTTCACCCATAGAAAAAGCATCATAATGTTTCATAACTTCTTCATGCATCTCATGTAAATATTGGTGTATATTTGGTCCGTTGGCATAGTGGTTTTCTATGATTTTTCTAAAACCAATTTTCGGATCTATATCTTGAAAACTTAAATCTTTAGACAGTAAGGTTACTACATCCATTCTAAACCCATCAATACCTTTGTTTAACCAAAATTTCATCACTTCATAAATCGACTCTCTCACTTTTGGGTTTTCCCAATTTAAATCTGGTTGATATTTTGTGAAAAGGTGTAAATAATATTCACCTGTGTTTTCATCTAAGGTCCAAGCTGATCCACCAAAAAAAGAAGGCCAATTATTTGGTGGACTTCCATCGGGTTGAGGTTTTTTCCAAATATAAAAATCTCTATAAGGATTATTTTTACTCTGTTTAGCTTGCTTAAACCAATTGTGCTCAACCGAAGTGTGATTTGGTACAAGGTCAAGAACGATTTTTAAATCCTTTTGATGTGCCTCACTCAATAGCTCATCAAAATCTGACATTGTACCAAACTCCGGCATTATTGCACAATAATCACTCACATCATAACCATTATCTTTATTTGGAGATTGAAAAATTGGGCTAATCCAAATAATATCGACGTTTAAGGATTTTATATAATCTAATTTTGCTGTAATTCCTTTAATATCTCCTATGCCGTCATCATCACTATCATAAAAACTTCTCGGATATATTTGGTAAATTACACCTTTTTTAAACCAGTTTAAGTTCATAAATTTTATCTAAAACGATTTCGTTTTTATCTTTGTCAATGCTAATTAACTAAATATTTGTATTAGTTTTACAGTTGATTAATGTAAAATTATAATGTAAACGTTTGTATTATTAGATATTCATTAAAAGGCATTAAAAATTATTAATATCTCAATAGAATGGCATCAGAAATTAACAATAGAGTAAGATTAGAAGATGTGGCTCGAGCTTTGAAAGTTTCTATAGCAACAGTGTCAAGAGCAATGTCTGATAGTAATCGGGTCAAACCAGAAACCAAAAAAAGAATTTTGGATGTGGCGAAGCAAATGGGCTATAGACCAAATCAAATTGCTAAAAGTTTGAGTTCTGGTAAAACTAATATTTTGGGTGTCATTATTCCACGATATGATGAGCCTTTCTTTATTGAAGTTTGCCGTGGTATAGATCACTTTGCTAGAAAACATAACTATCGCATTTTGATAAGTTCATCTAGAAATTCTTTTAATTATGAAAAAGAAAACGTTTTAGCCTTTGAAAAGGGAACTGTTGATGGTGTTGCTATGAGTTTTACACATGACACTCATTCTTATGAACATGTAGAAGAGCTGATTGAAAGAAAAATGCCGTTGGTTTTATTTGATAATATCAATAAAAAAATAGATGGTGCAGGACACGTCAAAATCGATGACTTTAGTTCAGCTTTTAATGCTGTTGAAGAACTTATCAAACGCGAAAATAGATATATTGGTTATATAGGAGGTGCTTCCAAAAAAAGTGTGTTTAATCAACGATTTGATGGATTTGTAAAAGCCCATGACAAATATCAAAAACCTTTTAAAGAAAAGCACTTGCTCAATTGCAAATCATATCATCAAGAACATGAATTTCACGAAGTTTATAATTTTTTGTCTAAACTTGACGATATGCCTGATGCTTTTTTTTGCTCAACGGACAATTATGCTATTTTATGTATAAAATCATTGACTAAACTTGGATATCGAGTTCCTAAAGATATTGAAGTCATAGGTTTTGGTAATTTACATTACAGTAGCATGTTTATACCTGAATTGACTTGCGTATCACAACCTAGTTTTAAAATGGGGGAAAATATAGCTGAAATGCTATTAAATAAAATTGACAAAGGCTATTATATTTCAGACTCAAACCCGCACAACGAAATTGTTTTACCAACCAAAATTGTGTATCGCGATACTACGCGATAATTTATTCTGATGAAGCTCTTTTGATAAGCGAAGTAGGTTGTATAAATCGTTTTGGTTTAAGAGACTTGTCTTCTATGCTTTCTAATAAAATTTTGACGGTATTTTCTCCTAATTCAATAGCATGTTGAGACACTACACTCATTTTAGGATAAGCGTATTTGGCTAATAATCCATCTGTAAAACCAACTATAGCTAAATCCTTTGGAATATTTATGTTATGGTGTTTTGCTGTGTTTATAGCTATGGCAGCCGCAGTTTCGTCTAAACCTATTAGAGCATCAAAGGATTCATTTTTAAAAAAATCATCAATTTTAGTTTCGGCATCTTTGGCTTCATTTATCATAAGTGTTTTAACGCTCATAGAATTTTGTGTTGCAGATTTCATAACCCCTTGAAGCCTTGCAACGCTTACGCTTAGATGCGGTATTGTAGAAACTACAGCTATTTTTTTTCGTTTTTGATTTTTTAGATATTCAAAAACCCCTTGTGCAGCCTTGTTGTCGTCAACTAAAACTTTATGGCAATCAATTTCATCAGTTACTCGGTCAAATAATACTAAAGGATTTTCTATGCTTTTAAAGTGCTTAAAGTCTTCTTTAATCTGAGTTTCTTGGCTTAAAGCTGCAATTACTCCGTCAACTTTATTGTATTCTAACATTTCGAGATATTCTCTTTCTTTGTCTAAAGATTCATTCGTCAAGCAAATGATGATTTTGTAACCTTTTTTACTGGCTTCTTGCTCAATACCATGCAAAACTTTGGCGAAAAAATGGTTGAGAATATTTGGAATTAAAATACCAATGGTCAAGGTCTTATTTCGCTTTAAACTTACTGCAACAGGATTAGGCTTATAGCCATAAAGCTTTGCCAATTCCTTAACCCGCTTAATGGTTTTGGTGCTGATTTCTGAGCTGTTATTCAAGGCTTTAGAAACCGTAGAAACCGAAACATTGAGTTCCTTAGAAAGTTGCTTAAGGGTGGTTTTTTGCTTCATTATTATTAATAAAAAAGATATTACAAAATTAACATAAATAAATTAAGATGAATTTAAAACTTTATAAACGGTTAAAAATACGTAAAAACTTTCACATTTTAATTGTGTGATATCTTAATGCTTAAAAATATCTTGATAGAGTTAAACCAAGATAAGATTGAGACTTAGCGTCTTTATTTTCTTTCGTATTAAAATGATATGAAACTTCAATACTATTCCTTTTCCAACGGTAAAAAGCCTTAAGTTTTAATAAAAATAGGTGGTTTGTGGTGTTTTTGGTAAAAACCGCATTGTCATTAAACAAATGTCCTTCAATAAGTGCATTGTAAAACACATAACGATAGTATGTCCCAAAATTAACAAACCATTCTTTGTCGTGGTGTTTCGCTAATCCTATATATGAGTTTTGATTTAATTTATGATGACTTCCCCAAAACAATTCTAAACCATTTTGAATATAAATATCTTTTGTGCCTAACTTAACTGCAGAATAACTGATCAACCTGTTATTCCAAAACCCTTTTTGGTACTGAACCCCCAAATTACTATGAAAATCATTGGGAATTTGAAGATGCCAACTTGGAAGTTGCTCACCGATCAGTTCATGGTAATTACGTTGGACTTTATCAGCTAAAGATTGAGATCCAGTCAGACCCATTTCTAATTGCAAAGACCAAATATCATTTGCTGTAGAATGCGTAAACTCTGTTTTTAAAAACAACCAACCTGCAAACGGACGATCAAATCTCGCGGTGTCTGGCAATGATTTTTTATTTGGTGTATAAATATTTTGACCTATGGTGAAGTTTAAAAATTGATGCTTATCGTCTTTTCTTTTTAGACCGAAACCAAAACTCAAATGGTTACCTGCCGAATAATATCGATCGGTAATGAAATACAAATCGTTGTCGTGCGTAAAACTGATTTTATGGTTGATGCCTTGAGCATATAGATTATACAGAGATAGATTGATGAAAACAAAAACGGTATAAAAAATTTTAGATAAACCCAAATTAACATTGTGTTTTTTAGAAACCCCAAAGTTGTAATTAAAACTTTAAATAATCTTTAAAGTTTAGATTAAAATTTATTATTTTAACAAAAAAATATACGATGAAAAACAAAAGAAATTTCAGGTTACACTGATTTAAATCTCGATGACTTATTTTTGTATCCAAACCAAGAAAAACTTATCCTATTCTAAAATTTTTATATAATTTCACAAACAGTTTATATACTAAAAATTCACTTATGAAAACTTTATTTTTATCCCTTTTTGCGTTATTTGTTTTAACTTCTTGTCAAAATAATAAAAATCAAAAAGAAGAACAATCAACCACAACAACTGAAAAAACAGAAAAAAATATTGAAGGAACCAAGACTATTATTAATAAGATTGCTGATGCTTACGGTTTTGAACATTGGCCTAAAGTTGAAAAAGTTGAATTTAGTTTTGTAGCCAAATTAGGTAAAGAAGAAACGATAAGACACTGGATATGGTATCCTAAAAAAGAACAAGTAACTTTGGTCAATGAAAATGAAAGAATTTCTTATAAGCGAAACAATATTATGGAAGAATTTGTAAAAACTGATAAAGCTTTTGTCAACGATAGTTTTTGGTTGTTGTTTCCTTTTCATTTAGAATGGGATGTTTTTAATCATGAAGTAATTGAAAATCAAAAATCGCCTATTCAGCAAAAAGAAAGCACAAAACTCATTGTAAAATATCCTGATAAAGGTGGATACACACCAGGCGATCGATACGATGTTTATCTCGATGAAAATCACCACATTATAGAATGGGCGTATTATCCAAGTGGTCAAGATAAACCCGCATTAATCAATACCTTTGAAGACCTATCAAATTTTGATGGTATAAAAATCAATATTTTACACCGTAATCCTGAAACAGGTTTTCAACTTAACTTTAGAGATGTAAGTATCAATTAATATGATGTATCAAAATAACCTAGAATTTGCACAGACTAACGATAAAAACGATAGTTTAAAACAATTTAGAAATCAATTTCATTTTCCTAAAACTCAAGAAGGTAAGAACAAAATTTATCTCTGCGGAAACTCTCTCGGGCTTCAACCCAAATCTACTTCTGATTATATTCAACAAGAATTAAAAGATTGGTCTGAGTTAGCTGTAGATGGTCACACCGATGCCAAGCATCCTTGGAAGCCATATCATGAATTTTTGTCTAAACCTATGGCAGACATTGTCGGAGCAAAAGAAAGCGAAGTGATTATTATGAATACCTTATCCGTCAATTTGCATTTGATGATGGTGTCGTTTTATCAACCCGCTTCAAAACGCTATAAAATTGTTATAGAAGCCGATGCTTTTCCGTCTGATTTATACGCCGTTGAATCTCAGTTAAAATTTCACGGCTACAATCCCAATGATGCTTTAATTCTTTGGAAACCAAGAGAAGATCAGCATTATTATTTAGAAGACTTTGATAAAATTATTCAAGATCAAACCGATGAAATCGCCTTGGTTTTGATCGGCAATACCAATTACTATACTGGGCAAAATTTTGATATGCAACACATCACTGATTTATGCCACCAAAACAACATCACAGTAGGTTTTGATTTAGCACATGGTGTTGGTAATATTCATCCCAATTTGCACGACTTAGGCGTTGATTTTGCCGTTTGGTGCACCTATAAATATCTCAATTCTGGTCCAGGAAGTCTTGGTGGCTGTTTTGTGCATGAAAAACATCATAAAAGAGATTTAAAACGCTTTGCAGGTTGGTGGGGACACGACAAGTCCACACGATTTAATATGCGGCAGGATTTTAAACCAATCCCAACAGCTGAAGCATGGCAATTGAGCAATCCACCGATTTTATCTATGGCTGCAATTAGAGCTTCACTCGATATGTTTCAAAAAGCGGGTTTCGATAATGTGGTCAAAAAGTCAAAAGATTTAACTGGTTTTTTAGAGTTTTTATTATTAGAATTAAATGATAAGAACTTAAAAATTATCACGCCACAAAATCCTGATGAAAGAGGCTGCCAATTATCAATCCAATTTCTCGATGCTGACAAAAGCTTGTTTGATAAACTTACCAAAGCTGGCGTTGTAGCCGACTGGCGTGAACCGCAAGTGATACGCGTAGCACCAGCACCGCTTTATAACAGTTTTGAAGACGTTTACCAATTTGTTCAAATCTTAAAAGACCTCAGATATGCAAGATAAACATTTGCTCATCGTTGGTGCAGGATTATGTGGCTCGTTATTAGCCTTAAAACTCGCCCAACATGGTTACAAAATCACTCTAATTGAAAAACGATTAGATTTACGCAGTGCAGACATTTCCGCTGGACGCTCAATTAATTTAGCCTTTTCAGATCGGGGCATCAAAGGCATAAAACGCGTTGGTCTTGAAGATAAAGTCAAATCGCTTTGCATTCCTATGCGTGGTAGAATGCTTCACGATAAAGAATCTAATACAAAATTCTCAGCCTATAGCGGTCAAGACGATAATTACATCAATTCCATTTCCAGATCGGGTCTCAACGCCTTATTGCTGAATGAAGTCGAAAAACACGACAATGTCAAATTGATATTTCAAGCCGCGTGTCATAGTGTTGACGTAGAAAACGCTAAAGCTAATTTTAAAAATGAAAAAACCGACGAAGATTTTGAAATTCAAGCGGATTATATCATTGGTACCGATGGCGCAGGTTCTGTGGTTAGACAAGCTTTAATGAAAAACAGAGATTTGCGATTTAGTTTTTCTCAGAATTTCTTAACCCACGGTTATAAAGAATTGAGTATTTCACCTAAAGATGGTCAACATCAAATTTATAAAAATGCTTTGCATATTTGGCCACGAGGAGAAAATATGCTGATTGCCTTACCGAATTTGGACGGTAGCTTTACGGTAACTTTGTTTCTTGCCTATGAAGGTGGACAATACAATTTCAATAATTTGACCACACCAGAAATCGTTGAAGAATATTTTCAAAAAGATTACCCTGATGCTTTAGAATTGATGCCAAATTTGGCTACTGAATTTTTTGAAAACCCAACAGCGGCACTTGGCACAGTAAGATGCTCGCCTTGGACTTATAAAAAAACACTGATTATGGGTGATGCTGCTCATGCTATCGTGCCGTTTTACGGTCAAGGGATGAATGCGTCTTTTGAAGATGTAGCGGTGTTTGATGATATCTTGCAGGAAACCAATTTCGATTTAGACCAAGCTTTTCAAAAATTTAGTCAAAACCGAAAACAAGATGCCGATGGTATAGCCGATTTGGCTTTAGATAATTTTCACGAGATGAAAGCCCATACTGCTCAGGAGTTGTTTTTACAGAAACGTGAATTAGAATTAGCTTTTGAAAAAGAATTCCCAAACGATTATGCGTCTAAATATTCTCTGGTGACTTTTAATGAAAACATCGGTTATCACGAAGCCAAAGTGCGCGGTCGTGCTCAGGATAAAGTGATTTTGTATTTGTTAAAAGAAGGCCATTTGCCAGAACATTTGAGTTTAAAAGAAAAATTAGAGATTGTTAAGAAACAAACCAGCAGTTATTTAAAGGATGAAGTGATAAACGTTTAAGAATCTTAGTGAATTTACGCTCCTGTCTGCCCTGTTTGTTTTTATGCAGGTTAGCAAAAAAAAATAATTTTAAAATTTTTATTTCGTATTTTTATACTCGAGTTATATTTATATAGTGAATATTAAATTTATATAGTGAATATTAAAAAGGTAAAATATGAATTACAAAAATCCTTTCAGGAAAGAGCAGCTCTCGCCATGATACAATTATCCAAGTAGCCGCCAATTACCTTAGAAATGGCTAGGAAGCAAGCAAAATGGCTCAAAGAGAATTCAATAACAAAACACAACACAAGGAAATCAAATAAAAATATATAAAAACTCAGCGTCTTTGCGCCTCTGCGAGAAAATTATTTTATGAACAAAACAAATACCATATCCCAACAACTCGACACCGCTGCCACCACAGCATCACCAATCGCTCAACCTTCTGAAACCGTCAAATTTTCATTAGAAGAAGCCTACAAGATTCAAAAACAGTTGGTTGAACACCGTTTAGATAGAGGTGAAACTATTACAGGTTATAAACTCGGTTTTACCAGTAAAGCTAAAATGCAACAAATGGGCGTTGACGATTTAATTTGGGGCGTGTTGACCAATGCTATGGAAATTAAACCCGATGAACACATCGATTTAAACCAATACATTCACCCGAGAGCAGAACCGGAAGTGGCTTTTAAGGTTTCAAAACCCATCAACCGTCAGTTAACCATAAAAGAATTACCACAATATATCGATAAAATGACAGTCGCTATTGAAGTCATCGATTCGAGATATAAAAATTTTAAGTTTTCTTTGGAAGATGTCATTGCAGATAATTGTTCTTCAATTGGCTATTGCATTGGGCAGTGGCAAGATTTAAAGGACGATATTACCAATTTACCTATTCAATTAAAATTTAATGATGAGACTGTCCAAAGCGGAATGACTCAAGCTATTCTTGATAACCCGTATCAATCTGTCATCGAGCTCTCTCGTCTCGCTTCAGAAAACAACCTTGTGCTACAACCTGGTCAAATTATTCTGGCTGGTGCCGCCACCGCCGCAGAATGGTTAAAACCCGAGCTTAAAGTTACTGCGGAGTTGCAAGGTTTTGGTGAGGTTGGGTTTTGGACTTAAAATATTCACATTTATTAAATTCTTTGCTAGAGAAATTAATACAAATTGAACATATTTGAAATAATTGTATCTTTGAATTATGCAAAAAATTGGTAACATAGAAATTCGAGTCGTAGGAAAATCGGGAAACAAACGTTTAAGTCCTGAAAATTATGATATAAAACATATTTCAGCAATTTTGAATAATGTTGAAGATTTGTTATACCCTAAAAATAAGAAAGATAGACCAATAATCACCTATGATATTCAAGAGGGTTCTGTAAGGCATTTATTTAAAACAAGCATACAAACAATAATCGGGTTTAGTGCTATACTTAGTCAAATACAAGCGAATAACTCTATTGATTTTTTAGAATTAAAAACGGCGAGAGCCATAGAAAATATTCAAAATTTATCTCTGCAAAAAAACTATGAATTTCAAATTAAAACTTCATTCAACACTGATTATGAATTGATCATAAATCCCTCAACTAAATATTTTAGAACCGAAAACATTTGGGTCGAAGCAGAATTTTATTTTTATGGCACTTTAAAAGATGCTGGTGGAAAAAGTAAGGCTAATATTCATCTGGATACTGAAGATTATGGCTATTTATCAATTGAAACTGGGAAGAAATTTTTAAAGAAGAGAGAAGATAATTTACTTTATAGAGACTTTGGGGTTAGAGTTAGTGGTAAACAAAACATTGATACAGGTGAGATTGATACAAAGTCATTGTCTTTATTAGAATTAATTGATTATCAACCAAAATTTGATAAGGACTATCTAAATTCATTGATTAAAAACGCAAAGAAAAGTTGGAGAAATATTAATGCTGATGAATTACTGTTAAACCTAAGAGGGGAATATGAAGCATAGCGTTCTATTAGATACAAGTTTTTTTATCAGATTACTTAATGATGAAGATCCACTTCATTCAAATGCCGTAAACTATTTTAAATATTTCTTAGAAAATGATGTTGTCTTAAATTTTCTACCATAAGTATTGCTGAATATTGTGTTTTTGGAAAACTTGAAGATTTACCTTTAAAAAATGTTCAAATTTTACCATTTAATCTTAAAGATGCTGAAAGAACAGGTGAGTTTGCCAAAATTATTTTTATAGCAAACAAAGTCGAATTAGAGAAATTATCGCCACGAGCAATTATACCTAATGATTCAAAACTTTTTGCTCAATCTGATTTAGATAAAAGCATTAGTCATTTTGTGACTTCTGACATTCGCTCAAAGCAGACTTTAACTTTATTGAAAAAAGAAACCAACCCAAAATTCGATATCATTAGTATTGATGTTTCTTACACTGAAACTTTTGGTTTATTAGGATTGTAAAACACCTTTTGCACTAAGTCTATTCTCATCTCGTTTACTATCTTATGTGCAGGATTTCTACTTTTATTAAACTTGAAATTCTTCAACTTAAAACTTTTAAACTTGTTACTTTACAATTTATAAATTACACTAAAAACTACGGTGCGAGGTTGGATAAAAATACTGCGGTCTGTGGCGAGAAAATTGCTCACTGAGTTTTCTTGTTTATAGTTGATATCAAATAGATTTTCTACATCCAACTGAAAACGCCAAGCACTACTTTCTTTCCAATATTCCAGCGAAGCACCGCCAATTTCAAAACGGTTAAAAGTGTTTTGTGAGCGGTTTTCAAAATAATTGTAACGGTAATCAAACTTGAACAAAAAATCTTTTAAAAAATCGTATTCTACAAACACATAGGGTTGAATTTGCATAAAATCGTTTTCAAAAGTGTCTGAATTTAAACTATTAAAGGTTTGCGAAAAGCCAAATTCAAAATTAGGCCAGTCTTTAAATCGGGTTTCAGCTTTGAGATCGTAGTTGAGGTTTTGGGAGTCAAAATCGGTTTCGGTTCCATTGATAATTCTGATATAATCTCTAAGCGAAGCATTGGTGCTTAAGCTTAAGTGCCACTTGCCCAAGCGTTTGGAATACATAAAATTCAAGTTATAAGAATTTTCTGGTAAATCTGTGTAAAACAAGGTATTGACTTGGTCTATGCCTTCAATCTCGGTGCGGCTTCTAATGCTACGCTCGCGTTTGGTGTATGAAAATCCTGTGTTTAAAGTTACACCCTTAAACATATTGAAATTGAAATACCGCAAGCGTAGCCGATGATACAATTGATTTTCTAAATCTTCGCTACCGCGACTTAAACTGTTAAACGACAATAAACGCAGACGATTAGCGTATTGTTGTGCATTGCCAAAATTGGAAATCAAATTGTATTTTAAACTTAATTTTTTACTGCTGTTGACCTTGTATTCTAAATCGACTTCAGGGAGTAAAACTGTTTTTTGATTATCGGCGATATTGTCATTCATTTGGTCAACTTTCCAATTGTAATTATGAACCACAAGTCCAGGTTTTCCGATAAAGTCTCCAATTTTAAATTTGTATTGAAAACCGCCATAAACATCTAAAAGTCTGTAATCTATGGCATTGTTAAAGCCAGCCGACTCAAAAGAATTTAAAATGCCATCGTTTAAAATTTGTGCATCAGCATTGTCGTAGTCTGAGTTAAAATAGGTCATTCCGACTATGGGATAAATATGGTTGAAATTATCTAACACCCAATAATGTTTTAAATTTAAACGTAACAGATTGCTACTTTCTCGGGTGTTTTGTAATAAATTAAACTCTTCGCCTTCATCTATAAATGGAATGATGCCTGAAAAAACAGGCTGATTAAACAACCAATCTACGGTATTGGATTGGCGTTTGATTTGAAATTTAGTATTAAGGCTTGTGGTATGTTTATACGAAAATTGTTTGTTAGCAGAAACTTCCTGAATAAAAGAGGTGGAATTTGGCGATTGTGTGGTGTTGATAAATTGATTGGTGTTTTCAGTAATAGAGTTAGTTTGGTTGACGCCGTCAGCATCTGAGGTTTTGAGTAAAGCGTTGTATTTGATGTCGATATCATCAAAATTATCGTAACTCAATTTGAGTTTATTGATACTGAAAACAGTAGTTTCTTCGCTTGTTATTTCCCGTTGTTCATCAGCAGTATCTGTGGCAAGATATTCATTTAAAATACTTGTGCGTGTTCGCATTTTCCCTTTGTTGACAATAGAGTAGGCATCAAAAGTGGTGTTTTTAAAGACTTCTTGGGAAATGCTGCCCGCACCAAAATCATTTTTAGAAAACACAAAATCACTTTCACTCAGAAATTGAGCAAAATCGTCTCGATACAAATTAAAAAAACCTGACGGGTCATTGATGGCTTGAGCAAAACCACCTTCAAAATTGACATAATCTTGCACAGAAAAGGACTTTTTACCGATATTGTTAAAGTCGCCGATTACATTTACTGCCGTTTTGGGACTGTAATAAAACAAAGTGGGATGAATGATATACCGGTCTTCATGACCACCGCCAACTTCTACATCGCCAAAAGCAAATTTCTTTTTGCCTTCTTTCAGCTTGATGTTAAGCGCCATTCTATCACTGTCTTCCAAGCCTTTTAGAAATGCCACTTCGCTGTAATTGTCTAAGGCTTCTACTTCATCTACGGCGTCGGCAGGAATGTTGTTAACGCCGAGCTTTTCATCGCCTGTAAAAAATTCTTTACCATCGACCATAAGTTTAGTGACGGGTTTACCGTTTACTGTCACATTACCTTCCCGATCGACTTCTATGCCGGGTAGTTTTTTAAGAACATCCCGAAGTTTGCGTTCTTCGCCAGTTTTAAATTGGTCGGTGCGGTAAGTGATGGTATCTTCTTTAACGATGACCGCCATTTCTGATTTGATAAGGATTTCTTCTAAGGTTTCTGTGCTTTCGTAAAGGGTGTAATTTTTAACTTTATCCTGTGTTAATTTTACGGTATCGGTTACTTTTTTGTAGCCGAGATGGGTGATGGCGATTTGGTAACTGATGTTATTTTGGAGCTTTAATTTATATTCTCCTTTTAGACTGCTGATGGCAAAAGTGATGCTTTCATCTTCTGCCAGCGGTGTAGCAATCATGTTGGTGTTTGGGATGGGGTTTTGAAGAGAGTCTTGAGTTTTGCCGGTGAGTTGGTGGGTTTGTCCATTGGCAAAATAGGTAAATAACAAAAAAACAGCTATTTTGAGGTAGCTGTTTTTAATTATATTTTTGAAATAATAATTAATTTTCAAATTACTAGTTATTAATTTCAACAGGCTTGTTTAAAACTTCATTTCTTTTGCGAAATAATTCCTTAATTTTTTCCATCGTATATACTTTTTGTGGTTTAGTAAATTTAAACTTTTTCTTTTTTCTAAGTTTTTTTTCTTTATAAGGGTATACTTTGACCACGTGTGATTTTAAAACAGGAGTTGGTTTATAAGAAAATTCATACGCTAAAACAAATCCTTTAGGATATGATAATGTTCCAATACCCAAACTTTGAGGCAACTCTTTAGTAAACCAAGCTTTGTATGTTCCTATAAGGTTATCAAGCTTTATTTGATGTACTTTATATCCCAAAATAACGGAATCTTTACTAGTTTTAAACCAATTTCCACTTATCAATGTATCTTTTGCGTGATAGCTTTCTTCACCAATCTCAAAACGATAATAAATCAATGAGTCATTCATAAGCCTATATGAGTGTTTACCTAATGGATAGTTTTTTACTTGAATGTGTGTTTCATTATCATCGAATTTTAAAGCATCTATGTAATCTAATTTTAAAGTGTTATTAAAAATCTTTAATGAGTAAAATTCATCCTTAGGGTTTTGGTATGCTGATATTTCTATTTTTGCATTTTCTTTATCAGATCTATTGCTAAATTTTTTGAGGGCATTATTTGTAAATTTTCTTTTGATATCAATATTATAAAGGAATTCTTTTTGTTGGGAAAAAGAAGTTGTTATGGAATAAAATGCTAAAATAAAAAAAGTTAGATGTTTCATAATTTAAATATTAAAACTTACTACTATAATTATAGTAGTAAGTTATATGAATTATTATAAGAATTTGATATTATGAATTTTTAATTTTTTTAATTAATTCAAATTGTAAATTTGGTGGCATTGCTTCATAAAAATTTCTTAACTTAATAAAATTTTTATTGTAATCTTCAAAGTCTTTTGTTTTGTAAACAAAATTATTTGAGTCTTGTTTAAGTGAATGAATTAAATTCTTCAATTCATCTAAATTTACATAATCAATTTTTTCTAATAAATTATACATTTGCTCTACATTATAAAGGTTTAATTGATAAGTGAAATCTAAAGTTTCTTGACACCTACAACTACATCCGAAATACCATGTTTCTTCACAACTTGCTAATTGACCATCACCACATTTTGTTGTACAAGAACCGAACGTAGAACTGCACCTGCAACCACTGCTTGCTTCTTTTAATTGGTTAACTTGCGAAAACATAGAAAATGTAGTAAACATTAAAATAATTAAAGATAATTTTTTCATAATTAAAAAATTTTAAGATTAAAATTATTCAAATGTCAAAAAAAAAAAAAAAACGTTAATCCTAAAATATTAAGTTAATTTTATGTTAAAGTATTTAAACTGTCTTATTCTAAATCGTTTAGTTTCAAATATAAGATTTTTTAGGGGTTTGGTCAAGTTATATTTGGTTGAGTAATTGGTTTTGAATAAATGCAACAGCTATTTTGAGGTAGCTGTTTAGATTCAACTTCATTGATTTTGTTAATGTATAAAACAATATTAGTTTTTGTAATTACTTTCAATCATTTTACCAACTTTTCTATGGTATTTTTCAGCATCTTCAAAAGAATAAACTTTATACTCTGATATAAAATCAGTTATTTTTGGAAATTCCTTTTGTGTTTCTTTTATATTTGTAAGTTCAAACTTAACAAATTGATTTTCCAGTGAAACGATAAGTCCAGGTACATTACCATATGGGGTTGGTCCACCTTTAATATTAATATCATTTGTAAACCAAGCTTTTAATCCTACAGAATTATAGCCTAAATTATAATCGGTTTTAATTTGTGTTGGCAGACCCTTAAGTGATAGAGTTGAATTAGAGTTGGGTTAGCTGTTTCTAATCTAATCAGTGATCTCTAAAATAATGGATTACTTTAATTACAAACCCTTTTTTATTAATATACCATGGGAAGAAAAGCTATAGACAAAGAAAGAAAAGCACTGACGAAAAAAATTAAATTATGGTTAAGGGAGTTAGTACCGCTATTACAAGATAAGGAACTGAACAATTTTACTTTAGATGAGCTGGCTGAACTTGGAGGTAAGAGCAAGAGCAATATCTACACGTATTTTTCCTCTAAAGAAGAGATATATAAAGCCGTAGTTCAGTCTATTGTTGATGAAATGGATTTTGTCATCTCCAAAGAAGCCATTCAGGGTGACGATGTTGAACAAAATTATCGCACCCTTCTAATCAGACTAAGTGAAGGAATACAAGATTTGTCAATAAATTTTATTGAACAAATGCAACTCTATTTTCCCGATGCATGGGATATTATTGAAGAGTTTTCGATGAAAGTGTTGTCCAACTTAGAGGCACTTTACAAAAAAGGAATGGAATCAGGAGTTTTTAAGACTTTCAATATTTCTCTATTGACTGAATTAGATCGCCATTTTGTCTTGTCTATTATGACGAATGCCACTCGCTTTACTAATCAGGGATTAACCTTCAGGGGAGTGATTTCAGAGTATTTGGAGTTGAGATTAAATGCCTTGAAGCACTGAAATCTGATAGCATTAAATTTGATTGATCCTGCTAAATCGAATGGGATTTTGTAATTTCAAATAATTGGTAGCTTGTCATATCAAGGAGTTTTATCTATTAGAAAAGGTTACTTCGTTGTATTTTGTGATGATGTTCTCGAAGACATAGCTCAGCCAGGTTTGCAGATTCAATTTTGTATGTCGTCATGAGCGACTTTGTGCGACTTGGCAAACAGATAGTTTTTCCGTCCAAGAGCCACTGGGTGAATCTGATTTTTAATCATAAATTAGCTACAAAACAAACAAATAACATGTATTTAAAAAACACTACTAACCTTTGTGATATAACAGGATATTTATGTTACAAATATGTTACAAATCAAAGTTGAAGTTATGAAATTTGTAATCCCACAACTTTTTTGCTTGCTCCATTTTGAATTGATATAAAAGGTCATCATAACTTCTCCTCCCAAATTTCTTCTAATTCTTCCAGAGATTTGCCTTTGGTTTCGGGGATATATTTTATAATAAAAAATATCAAAATAATCATAAACACAATAAAGATAAAATAGGGCAGAGAGCCATTCCAAAATTCATTTTTGTTGAGTTCACTTTCCATAACCACTGGAAAACTTTGGGAGACAATATAATTTGAACCCCATTGAGCAGCAACCGCCACAGACATGGCTACACTTCTGATGCGGTTGGGGAACATTTCAGATAAAACCACCCAAACCACTGGTCCCATCGACATCGCAAACGAAGCGATAAACAACAACACGCCTATTAAAGATACAAGACCAACGGCATCGTATTTTAAACTAAAGCCTAAAAGTAAAAACCCAATAATCATTCCTACGCTACCAATAATAACCAGTGGTTTTCGTCCGAATCTATCTACAGAAAACATAGCTACAAACGTAAACACGAGATTTACACCAGCCAATAAGATTTGCTGTGCCAAAACATCGTCTTTACCAAAGCCGAGAGCTTTTTCAAAAATATCTGCACCGTAATACAGAACAGCGTTGATTCCCGTAAATTGTTGCAACATAGAGAAAACCGTTCCAATCACAATAATGCCAAGTATGGTTTTAGAGAAATAGTTAACCTTAGTGGTTTGGTTTTGATTTTTTTCAATAGATTTTTTGATCTCCCGTTGTTCATCTATGGCGACCATTTCGCCATGAATTTTGGTTAGGGTTTTAAAAGCTTCTGTATCTCGTCCTTTTAAATACAACCAACGTGGACTTTTAGGGACAAAAAACAAGGCAAACAGAAACAATGCACAAGGAATCAATTCTGACCAAAACATTCTTCGCCAGCCAAATTGAATATTTTGTGCTTCGGTTAAATCTTTTCCTATAAAATAGGTTACGAGAAAGACCACAAAGAAACCAACCACTATCGCCAATTGGTAAAAACTCACCAATATTCCACGTTGTTTTGAAGGTGCAATTTCTGCAATATAAACGGGTGCAGACATCGAGGCTAAGCCAATACCTATGCCGCCAATAATTCTAAAAACGACCAAAAGACTTACGCTTTCAGGCAAAACAGATGGCATTCCTGAACCCCAAGCTGAAACTGTGAACAACACAGCCGAAAGAATTAAGGTGTATTTTCTGCCAAATAAAGTATTAAAAAACCCAGAAGAAACTGCACCAACCAAACACCCTAAAAGTGCACTGGCAACCACCCAGCCTTTCATACCTGGATCTAATTCAAAATATTTACTTAAAAAGAATTGTGCACCGTTTATCACACCTGTGTCATAACCAAAAAGTAATCCGCCAAGAGCAGAAACACTGGTAATCAAAATTAAAAAGGCTTTTTTGTTCATAAGGCTTAGTTTTAAAAATATGTTGGATTTATGATTTATTCAAGGTATTCACATTTATTCAACTTCCAATATTACAAATTAAATTTTAAACCAAAGATTTAGTTTTAAAATTTACGAAATCGATTTATGAAATGATATAAAATCTAATAAATAATTGAACATTTTAAAATACAAACGCTTACATCATTTTAATTTATTTGTTTATTATAAATTACTGTTTATTTTTAGCATATTTGTTAATATTCAAATTTTAAGGTATGGCTTCAAAATACATTATTGCTTTCGATCAAGGTACAACAAGCACAAGAGCAATTATCTTTGACAAAAAAGGAAAAATTCATGGCATTGCTCAAAAAGAGCTCAAACAATATCATCCGCAATCGGGTTGGGTAGAGCAAGATCCTTTAGAAATTTTTGAAGATCAAAAACATGTTTTTCACGAAGTTATAGATCAAAACAATATCGCTGTTAAAGATATTGCAGGTATTGGTATTACTAATCAACGTGAGACGACAGTGGTTTGGGATTCTGAAACGGGACAACCTGTTTATAATGCAATAGTTTGGCTTGATAAACGTAGCAGTGAGATTTGTGATAGACTTATTGAGGATGGCCACGAAGATGACATTATACAGAAAACAGGCCTTAAAGTTGATGCTTATTTTTCGGGAACAAAATTCAAATGGATTTTAGACCACGTGCCAGAAGCAAGAGAATTAGCTAAACAAAATAGACTAAAATTCGGAACCATTGATACTTGGTTGATTTGGAAATTTACTCACGGCAAAAATCATCTTACTGACCATACCAATGCATCGAGAACCTTACTCTATAACATACACGATTTAAGCTGGGATGATCAATTGATTGAAGCTCTTGATGTTCCAAAATCGGCTTTGCCTAAGGTGCAACATTCATCTTCAGATTTTGGATTTGCAGAATATAATGAAACCAAAATCCCAATCCTTGGTGTAGCAGGCGATCAACAAGCTTCACTGTTTGGTCAAGGTGGCTTTAAATCTGGAATTGCCAAAAATACTTATGGCACAGGTTGTTTTATGTTGTTGAATACAGGTAAAAAAGCCAATATCTCTACTAATGGTTTATTAACCACATTGACTTGTACTTTGCCTGATGAAAAAATTAAATACGCACTTGAAGGCAGTGTGTTTGTCGCTGGAGCTTCAGTGCAATGGTTAAGAGATAAATTAGATTTTATTAAACAAGCTGCCGAGACTGAGAAAATATGTCTTGAAACTCAAATCAGTAAAGATTTATATGTCGTTCCGGCTTTTGCTGGCTTGGGTGCACCACATTGGGATATGAAAGCCAAAGGCTCAATTTTTGGCTTGACTTTAGATACGGATAAAAACGCCTTGACCAAAGCCACGGTTCAAGCTATTGCTTATCAAATATGCGATGTCATTGAAGCCATGGTGGAAGATAGTGGTCAACAAATGAAAACCCTTCGTGTAGATGGAGGTGCGTCAGCTAATAATTATTTGATGCAATTTCAATCAGATATTTTAAATACCGAAGTAGAAAGACCCGAAATGCTTGAAGTTACAGCTATGGGTGCTGCATTTCTTGCAGGTATTCAAGCTGGTATTTGGACAAAAGAAGATATCACTCAAATCAGAAATATAGATCAGGTTTTTAAACCCCAAATGTCTCAATTTGAACGATCTAAACTTTATGATGGTTGGAAACAAGCCGTAGAACGGACCAAAACTGCACATGCCAATCAGTTGGCTGTTCGAGAAGACATGCCAATTCGCTTTTCGGTTTTGGATAGAAAACCTTTGCTCCATCAAGTCAAAAACACCAAATACGATATCTTAATTATCGGTGGTGGTGTAACTGGTGCAGGAATAGCACTTGATGCGGCTTCACGTGGACTCAAAACTTGTTTGATAGAAAAAAATGATTTTGCTTCTGGAACCAGCAATAAATCTACAAAACTGATTCACGGCGGTTTGCGTTATCTCAAGCAAATGGAAATAGGTTTAGTGAAAGAATCGGGTAGTGAACGTGCTATTGTTCACAATCTTGTCCCTCATTTAGTTGTTCCTGAAAAAATGCTTCTGCCCTTAATTGAAGGTGGTACCTATGGCAAAATCATGACGTCTATTGGACTTAAAGTTTACGATTTTCTCGCTGATGTTGAAGGAGATGACAAACGTAAAATGCTTTCTGCTAAAGAAACCCTCGCCAAAGAACCTTTATTAAACAAAGAAAACCTTAAAGGTGGTGGTTTTTACGCCGAATACCGTACAGATGATGCACGCTTGACTATTGAATTGCTCAAAAAAGCAGCGGGTTTTGGTGCTGATATTTTAAACTATTGTGAAATGACAGATTTTGTCTATAAAGATAACGGTAAAATCAAACACATCAATGTTAAAGACCACAATTCTGGCGAAAAGTTTAGCATCAAATCCAAAGCTTATATTTCTGCTGCTGGACCATGGGTTGATAAAGTCAGAACTAAAGACACTTCTTTAAATAACAAACGTTTACACTTAACCAAAGGTGTGCATCTGGTATTTTCACATGAGCGCTTTCCACTGTCACAATCTGTTTATTTTGATGTACCTGATGGCCGTATGATTTTTGCTATTCCTCGCGGTCGTGCGACCTATGTTGGAACCACTGATACCAACTATACTGGCGATTTGAATAGAGTAGTGGCAACACAGGAAGATGCCAAATATCTAATTGATGCCACCAACAATATGTTTCCTGATTTGAATTTAAAAATTGAAGATATTGAGTCGAATTGGGCAGGTTTACGACCCTTGATTCACGAAGATGGTAAAGATCCTTCTGATTTATCTAGAAAGGATGAAATCTTTGTGTCCGATTCTGGTTTGGTGTCAATTGCTGGTGGAAAACTAACAGGTTATCGCAAAATGGCTCAACGTACCATTGATGAAGCTTTAAAGCAGTTTAAAAAGAAAAAACTCAAACGAATCAAACCTTCTACTACAAAGCAAATTCAATTGACATCAGAACCCTTAAAAAATTTAGATGCGGTCAAGCAATACCAGTACAACTTAGCTCAGAGACTCAAAAATATCGGGATTGATGATGAATATCAAGCGTGGTATTTGACTTCCAATTATGGCAAGCAAGCTGATATTATTTTGAAAAAAGTCAATTTCTTTATTAACCCAACGCCAATTGAACGCTTGATTAGAGCTGAGTTGTGGTACACTGTGCATCACGAAATGGTCAATGGTTTATCAGATTTCTTTGTCCGAAGAACAGGACGATTGTATTTTGATATTGAAAGTGTACATCAGTTTAGACATATTGTAGAAGAAGATTTAATCAAATATTTAAAATGGGACGAAGCCCGATGCCAAAGAGAAAATCAGTACTTGGATATGCTACTGCAAGATGCATCTACATATTACGAGAAAGAATTTGAATGATACAAAGTTTGTATAAACGCTCAGATTTAAAAAAATAAGCTCAAACAATATAAACTATAGTAACAACAGAAACAACAGCAACAATAGAAACAATAGCATCCATAGCATCCATAGTTTCAACATTTATCAAAACTTTTTTACCCAAATACTACAAGCTTTTCGTATTTTCGTTTCCAAACCAATTAAGCTTTTCTAAATGGATATGAAATTCAATAAAAACGAAGACTACAATAAACTTCTCGTTTCTGATTTAAACTCTAAATTGAAAAAAATCTACCTTGGTGGTGGAGAAAAAAAGATAGAAAAACACCACGGCAAAGGCAAATTAACTGCACGAGAACGCATTGATTATTTAGTTGATAATCCTAAAGATACGATTGAAATTGGAGCTTTTGCAGGAGATGGCATGTATCAAGAATACGGCGGTTGCCCTGGCGGTGGCGTGGTGGTTAAAATTGCAAAAGTCTCTGGTAAAAAAGTGATTGTTGTGGCCAATGATGCCACGGTTAAAGCTGGTGCTTGGTTTCCCATTACTGGAAAGAAAAACCTACGAGCACAAGAAATTTCTATAGAAAACCGATTGCCAATTATTTATCTTGTGGATAGTGCTGGTGTATTTTTACCTATGCAAGACGAAATTTTTCCTGATAAAGAACATTTTGGGCGAATATTTAGAAACAACGCCATTATGAGTAGTATGGGCATAACTCAAATTGCTGCAGTTATGGGCAGTTGTGTGGCTGGTGGTGCTTATTTGCCTATCATGAGTGACGAAGCTTTGATTGTGAAAGAAACAGGAAGTATCTTCTTAGCGGGAAGTTATTTGGTAAAAGCTGCTATTGGTGAGAGTATTGATAATGAAAGTCTTGGCGGTGCTACAACCCATTGTGAAGTCAGTGGTGTAACCGATTATAAGGCAGAAAACGACAAAGACGCTTTAGACAAAATCAAAAATATTGTCGATAAAATAGGCGAGTTTGATAAAGCTGGTTTTAATAGAAAAGCATCCAAAAAACCTAAAGAAAATCCAGATGATATATTTGGATTATTACCAGCCAAACGAAGTGATCAATATGATATGAAGCCGATTATTGAACGATTGGTTGATAATTCTGAATTTGAAGAATACAAAGCTGGCTACGGTCAAACCATCATTACGGGTTATGCCAGAATAGACGGTTGGGCGGTTGGTATTGTTGCCAATCAACGCAAAATAGTCAAAACCACCAAAGCCAAAACCAAACCCAGTGAAATGCAATTTGGTGGTGTGATTTACAGCGATTCAGCTGATAAAGCTACGCGGTTCATTGCCAATTGCAATCAAAAGAAAATTCCACTCGTATTTTTACAAGATGTTACAGGATTTATGGTCGGCAGTAAAAGTGAACACGGTGGCATCATCAAAGATGGAGCTAAAATGGTCAATGCAGTAAGTAACTCAGTTGTACCAAAATTTACGGTAATTATTGGTAACTCCTATGGTGCTGGCAATTATGCCATGTGTGGAAAAGCTTACGATCCGAGGCTAATTGTGGCTTGGCCAAGTGCAGAATTGGCGGTTATGGGCGGAAATTCCGCCGCTAAAGTGTTGTTGCAAATTGAGACTTCTAGACTCAAAGCCAAAGGCGAAAAAATCACAGAAGCCAAAGAAAAAGAACTCTACGATAAAATCAAAAATAATTATGACAGACAAACCAGTCCTTATTATGCCGCCGCAAGACTTTGGACAGATGCAGTGATTAATCCATTAGATACCAGAAAGTGGATTTCAAATGGAATTGAAATTGCTAATCACGCTCCTATAACTAAGAATTTTAATTTGGGTGTAATACAAACCTAACTCAAATCACAAATTTTATTAAAATAACGTGAGTTCGATATAAATTTCAATAAAAAATATTCATATAAAATACAGATATTTAACCATTTGTCATGTTGACATAGCGAAGCATGAGCGACGAGACATCTCAGTAGGATGAGATTTCTCCTCTTTCTTCGTTCGAAATGACAAAATTTGCTTACAAAAAGATGTAATCATATGATTTACAGATTTCAACAAATCGAACTCACGTTAAAATAAAGTTGGTATGACCAATAAAATTTAATTCAGCCAATAAGATTTTTAACTTAAAGTCTAATTTGTTTACTCTCGAAACTTCAGGATTCTTCGTTTTACTCCGAAAGATTACTCAATTGACGGCTATATTTAATTGAGTTACTTAAATCGAACTCCGTTAAAATAAATCTAAGTCCTAATTGATATATAGATATTATCCTTACTTTTGTAGGCTGATTTTGATTGAAATTAAAAATCAATTTAAGTTCATTGATATTACGTAAAAAAATGGGGTCGATTTGGTTTTGACAGCAAGACTTATCGAAGAGTAAGCACGTCGAGCTTTGTAACATGGCTCGTAAATCTCATGTTTCATCCTTTTTTAAACGGCGAGAATAACTACGCCTTAGCTGCGTAATCTGAATCACAGTAGGATACGCTTAATCTCGACAAGGTCGAGAGCTAAGATGTCTCTGGAAAGCCTTGATTTGCGGCGTTCCATCAAGAGGCACCGGTAAAGTAAATCTAGATATGGCAACGTCTCGATGCCATATTGAAATTTTAGAGACTAGGTATAAAGTAGGTTGTTTCTTGCCAGTTTTATGCCGAAAATCAAGTTGAAACTAAGCGTGTAGAAAACTGTTTGGTAACTTGTTTGGACGGGAGTTCGAGTCTCCCCGACTCCACAAATATAAAATTTAACTGATTGTAAAATAATTGATTAGTTTTTTTGCTCATCTATAGCATATAAAAAAGCTTTTTTATGGTGTTTAAAAACAGAACAAATTTTAATGTATAGCCAGCAAAACAGTTGGGTTATTTGACCAATACTTGCCTTAACGTTATCACTGTTTATAAATAAATTGCAAAAGCAACCCAATTTGCCTAAGGGTAACGTTTTTTCATTTGCGTTATCGTTATTTTTTTAAAATTGAAAATATAAAACCGTTATCTGTAAATAAAATAATCCGTTGTTTCAAAATGGTATTCAAATAGTATTTATCTTCGTAAAAAATAAATTTGATGAGTGAATTTTTAAGCCAAATAATAGAAAAAATACTCGAATTTGGACAACCTATTGTCATTATTATAATTACACTTGCCTTAGGATTGATTTTTAATCGATTTTATTTTAGCTTGTTTAAAAGAAGATCGATTTATTTAAAAAACGATCCAACCAAATACAATTTCCTAGGACATTTATTGACAGCTTTAATTTATATTATAGGTTTTAGTTTGGCGATTATTTCTGTTCCACAGCTCAAGGCTTTAGCAACTTCGCTTCTAGCAGGTGCAAGTATCTTAGCCTTAGGGATTACTTTTGCCTCTCAACAAGCTTTATCTAATATAGTTTCAGGTATTTTTATAGTTATATTTAAACCTTTTCGAGTCAATGATAGACTTATAGTAAGAGATACGTTGTCTGGTATTGTAGAAGATATTACACTTAGACATACAGTTATAAAAAACTTTGAAAACCGAAGAATTATTATTCCTAATTCAGTGATTAGTAACGAAGTATTAATTAATTCAGATTTAAATGATGAAAAAATTTGTCGCTTTTTTGATATGGGTATCAGTTATGATAGTGACATAGATTTAGCCAAAAAAATCATATCTGAAGAAGTCAGAAATCATCCCGATTATTTTGATGTCCGATCAGAAGAAGATGTAAATAATGGATTGCCTGAAGTTTCAGTGAGAGTTTTGTCTATGGGCGATTCTTCTGTCAACATTAGAGCTTGGGTTTGGGCCAAAAACTCTGCTATTTCATTTGGTATGAACTGTGATTTGTTGGAAAGTATAAAAAAACGATTTGATAGAGAAGGCGTAGAAATTCCTTTCCCACATCGTACTATCGTGCAAAAAAAACCATTAAATTAAATTTATTAGACATTTCTTTTTTGCTTCAATAATATGCTTTATTTGTTTTTGAGATGAGAAATTTTGTGAATTCAAATGATATACTTAAGATAATCTAAAACTTTCTTTAATCAAGTAATGTTTTCAATTTTTTTCTCTTATTTTTATAATATAAAATCATACCACAATGCTTAAAACACTAATAATCGGTGCATCCGATAAACCACAACGCTATGCTTATAAAGCTTTAAAACTTCTTCAAAAAAATAACCACGAAGTTCTTGCTTTAGGAAAACGGCAAATGAATATTGATGGGGTTGAAGTGCATACTGGTAAACCTGATTTTTTTGATATACACACCGTTACACTTTATCTTAATGCTAAAAATCAAGAAGAATATTATGATTATATCATTAGTTTAAAACCTAAACGAGTTATTTTTAATCCTGGCACCGAAAACCCCGATTTTCAGAAAAAACTTAATTCTGAAAATATAGAAGTTGTAGAAGCTTGCACTTTAGTTTTGTTATCGACGAATCAATATGAGACCTAAAAAGGTCAATAACCCATTGAGAATTAAGATAAAAAAGCCAAATTCAAAGCCAAACCAATTTAAAGCGTTAACGCTAATAATGTAGGATAGAATAGGGGAAAGTATTGCTACAACTGGCACTAAACGGTCTTTGATTTTAAACTTTGTAAACATTCCAAAAGCATATAAACCCAATAGCGGACCATAGGTGTATCCAGCAAAAACAAAGAGTTTGTTAATCACACTTTTATCATTTATGGCATATTGAAAAATCAACATCACAAGTATCAATACTATAGAAATAACAATATGTGTCAACTTTCTAATTTTGATTTGTTGAGATTTAGGATAGCGATTTTCTATATCTAAAATATCTATACTGAATGAGGTTGTTAAAGATGTTAAGGCACTGTCAGCACTGGAATATGCGGCTGCAATGAGACCTAACAAAAAGAAAATAGCCACAGCCAAACCTAAATCGCCTTGCATAGCAATGGCAGGAAACAAATCGTCTTTTTTAGCTGTGATGCCATTTATTTCTGCATAATTTGTCAACAACAAACCTAAAAATAAAAACAGAAAATTGGCAATAGTTAAAATGATAGTAAATGAAAAAATGTTTTTTTGAGCGTCTTTTAAATTTCTACACGTTAGATTTTTTTGCATCATATCTTGATCAAGTCCAGTCATAACAATAGTGATAAACGCACCCGATATAAATTGTTTAAAAAAGAAATCACTAGAACGCCAATCGTCAAAAAAGAAAATTTTGGCTTGTGTGTTTTTACTCAGATAAGTTGGAATTTCAGCTATTGAAATATTAAGATTCTGTAGAAGAAGAGCAATTGAAATACATAGAGCCAGTAACATAAACAAAGTTTGCAAACTATCGGTCCAAACAATGGTTTTGATGCCGCTTCTAAAAGTATAGACCCAAATCAATAAAATGGTAATCGTTACGGTAACGTAAAAAGGAATGCCAAGGTTATCAAACACAATCAGTTGCAAAACTCCAGCCACTAAAAACAACCTAAAACTTGACCCAACAATTCGGGATAGCAAAAAGAAAGATGCTCCAGTTTTATAAGTATAAAAACCAAATCTTTGGTCGAGATAGGTGTAAATTGATGTTAAGTTTAATCTGTAATACAATGGCATCAACACTAAACTTATCACGGCATAACCTAAAGTATAGCCTAAAACCACCTGAAAATAGCTAAATGCTGAAAACTCTACAGTGCCAGGGATTGAAATAAATGTTATGCCACTTAATGACGCTCCTATCATTCCAAAAGCAACTAAATACCAAGGCGATTTGTTATTGGCTTTAAAAAACTCGGCGTTGCTACCTGTTTTATTGGTCAAGAATGAAATACCAATTAAAACCACAAAATAGCCAACAATAAGTAATAAAATAAAAGTCGGACTTAACATCTATAAAAATTGTGCTGGCAAATTTAGGAATAAAAAAATCACACGAAATGAACTCATGTGATTTTTCCATAAATAAGAGATTAGATATAATTTAGCAAGCATAAAATTTATACATTTTGATATCAAATTATCTTTAAAATGTTAACAAAAAACAGACAGCGTTTAAATTACATTTCCTATATTTATTTTATTTGATATTCAACGTACAAGGTTGCTGTAATTTTAATTGTTCCTTTATTGATTGCAATTGATGTGTTATTTGAAGCCAGCTTATCATTCATTTCATATTGCGGTTTTGTGTCTTGTGGCATAGAAGCATTGATTTCAATATTTCCAATCTTTAATATTTCTTTTTTAGACTCAGGTATTTGTTGCATCAATCTATCAGAAAGTTTTTCTGATTTTTCAAATGCATTTAGGTAAGCTTCATTTTTTAAGCTGTCAATTTTAGTATGAGAATAACTCAGTCCTCCCAAATCAAGATTTCTATTTTCAAGTAATTCGGTATAAATATCATCAAGTTCATCAATATTTCTTATGGTTACAAAAACTGTTGTCGAACCTCTAAATCCTTCAAATACTCTTGAATTATTAATCCATGTGTAACTTTTGCTCATATTTACAGAAGTGGTTAGGATGTCGTCTTTATCGATTTTGAAAGTTAGTAGTTTGTTTTGTAGTTCGTTAGATTTATCTACTAAACACTTTTTTGAAGATTTTATTGATTTGTCAAGACAATTCAAGCTAATATTAAAAGTTGCCATATTCGGAAGTGTTTCGACTTCACCATATGACTTTAACGTGATAGTTTTAAACTTTGAAGGTTCAACTGACGGATTGTTTTGGCAACTTACTAATATCAATAGGCTAAAAACCCCAAATAATTGTTTCATTTTTTTGTTTTTATATATTGCTCACTGGTTTTGTGTATGAGCAGTAGCGGTTTTTAAGCATTATCTGTTCAGTTAAGCACAAAGATAATTAAAATCTCTAAACTTTCAGGCTGGCATTTTATTCGCTATTGCTTATACACGTTGTTACCTGCTGGCTTTCTTCTGTTCTGCTTGGTTTTCAGCGTTGGCAAAGACATACTCTTTTGCAATTTTTGGTGTAGCGATGGGTGATGCGACTTGGCAATGTGTATGGTTTTATGCGTTGACATTTCCATTTGTTGAATATAGACTTTCATATATACCATCTTTATTTAACTCTTCTACAAGAAAATCAGCCCAATCTTCTGTATAGAGGTAGGTTTCGTTAGGTTGGTCGTACAGGCAATGTTCAGCATTAGTAATTTCAGGGTTTTGAGAGTTGTTTTTTGGTCTAACTTGATATTTTTTCCAACATCTTGTATGTGTGTCCATATTGAACTTGTCTTTTTCTTTTCCGCCTTTGGTAATTTTGGGATTACCCAAAGCTAATTGAACTTTTTCAACTATAGCACTTGGTTTTAAAAGGTCTTTATTTGTAACAGGAACTCGTACAAATTTATTTTTTACTAATGCAGCTACTCTGTTTACATTGGTTTTTTCTTGGTCGCTTAATTTATCATAAGCAACAAACTGTATTGGAAGTGCGTTTTTCGATTGATGATTTGCAACTTGAATTAAGAATGCCTTAAATGCATATTCGCCACTGTTTAAAACATCTGTTGTAACTGCACTTCTATATGATTTGATGAAATCAACAATAGGTTTTGAATTTGGATTTGAAACAATAGCGTTATTGAGGCTTTTTGAAGAAGGGTAAAATTGTAGTGCAAAAGATAAACATTCACGTAAACAATGCTTATCACCAAATTCTTTCTTCATTATTTTGTCATAATTAAGCAGTAAAGATTGGCATTCTGCAAATATATCTGAATCAATTTCAGGGATTGATTTGTGTTCAACCATATTACGAAGCGGAACAAAAAAACCTAAATTTTTTCTTATCGGATTTTCTGTATCAGTCTTGAAGTATTCTTTCATACAGGTCTTTAATTCCCAATAACAATAATCTCCATCTTTCTTGTCAAATCGGTTTTTAGTCTTGTAAAATGGTTTCCTTTTTTGCTTGAAGAAAATGGCGTGAAATAAGGAAGTCCAAGCGATAACCATTAGAACAATATAGCCACCTGATTTAAACTTGACTGCGGGTTTATTGTAGGTTTCTACCGCAAGCAATGCAGAATCCTTGGACTTTTCTAAACAATTTTTAACTGCTTTAGGTAATCCCTTTGGCATAATATTTAAGCGACATTATAAATTCTCGTTAACTCTCTTTTGATTTGTTTGAAATTAAGGTCAATCTCCAAGTTTTTTGATAGACCTGTGTTAATAACATAAACAAATGATTCTTTACGGTACACAAATTCTCCTTTTCTCAAAGAGGTTTCAATGCTATCCGATTTTGCGAGTAAACAAACCAATTGATAATCTTTGTTTATCGCATCTGTTTTATTGTTTGGATGTGCTTTTGTGTAATGTTGAGTTGGCGTAATCTTTATTAGGTTTTCAAGGTAATGTGCCAATTTTGGAAATTCTGATTTCGGAAAAATATGATGAACTTGTGTTGCTTCACCGTTTGCCCATTGGTCTTTAACTTCGCTCTCTGTGTACATTTTTCGAATCATCTTCATTGCTTTTTGCACTTGATAATCTGAATATGCTTTGTTTTGTTCCATCATTAAAGATTCGTGTTCTTCGACAGCTTCGTTTCTTGAGATACTTTTGCTTTTTCCAACATCACGCCAATTAGGTCTATTGTACATTAAATCGGTATAGTAAATTTGATGTTTGGACAATCGTCCTTTAATAGTTCCTTGTATATTATTCTCACTTGCATAAATATTCAATATTTTTGAAAAAATCCTGTTGACTTCAGTTTTTCCATTTATGGGTGTATTTCCTATGATAAATCTTTGAAAGCGAGTTTTTAAGTCTTGAAAGTCTGCATTATCAACAGTGCCGTTAAGACACTTTCTTTTAAAACCATCAAAAAACCTTAACTCGTTACTGTCAGAAAGCACTTTTAGTAAATAGTGATAGAGAAATATATAGGCGTTTCTCTCTTTCATTGCTATATACTCAAGTATTACTCTGTTTGATATTTTATAAACATTTTTATGACCAACTTTCTCTATTTCCAAAATACCTGCATACGCTAAAGTTCTTAAAGGCTGTGAAGTGAATTTGTCGTATTCTTGTTTGGTTGTTTCGTTTTGTGCGTCTGGCTTATTAAAAATTGCCTTTACATTGGTGTTGAAATAGCCATCACTCCAAATATCGTCTTTGGTAAACTCAAGATTTTTGTCGGCATCATAATTTAAAACGCAATCGGCCATAATACAAAGTACATCAGGTGTAACTTTTTGATCCATAAACCTTGCGTCTTTTGTTTTTCTTACATCGAAATCAAATTTTTGTAGATGTTTTTCAATTTTTGCTATCATTTAGAACGTTCTTTTAATAAGCCAAAGAAAAAGACAGAATTATTGTCAATGTTTAAAGACCTTGTTCCGTAGTTTCTTGCAACTCTGTAATAGTTTTCAAATTCTTCTGTGCTGTAAAATTCTAAATCTTGTTCCGTTGGCAAACGACTTCCATTTTTTAAAGTCAATAAAGCAACTGAACCATCGGTGATTGTATTTTTTGGTAAAAAACTTGCTCTTGGATAATAAGTTAAGTTTGGTATCATTACAACATCAGATTCATTATAATATTTTGAAACCGCTAATTCATCAATTTCATCAATATAGCAATCATAGCCTGCAATTTCTTTAACTTCATTGCTACCAATATTACGTGATTTTAGAACTCTTATTTTTCCTTTATCTTGAGTAATTGATTTGGTTATTTGTCTATCTCTAAAACTATTGAAAATATCAAGTTTCATTTTAGAAACAACCTTATCAAAACTATTGTTTCTGTATATTAACCAATAAGGGAAATCTTCAGAAAAGATGTACTCTTTGCTTTCTGCTTTGTATGTGTTTCTTATATAACTTTCAATTATAATTTTATCAGTTGATGAAGCAGTAGAAGAACATAAAAAACTAACGGTTTCAATTTTCACACCTTTAAAAGCCTTTTCTCCATAATCACAAATTTTTTGTAAATCACATTTGGTTAAAAGTTCTCTTGTTTTGTCAAATTCAGGAGCATTAAGCAAACTTTTAGGAACGATTAAGGAGACAAAATCTCCTAATCGCAATGACTTTTCTATAAAAAAGGAAAAGATATTATTTGTGTCAGAATTGTATGCTCGGAATTTATACAAATCTAACAGTTCTTTATTTTTGGTTACTTTACCATAAGGTGGATTGCCAACAACAATGTCATATTTTGTTTTGCAATTCCAACGAAGAAAATCGGTATGCTTAAAATTAATTTTAAAGTTTTTTGGAACTTTAATTTTAGATAAAATTGCCTTTAAAATTTGTAGTGAATTACTATCAATATCACATAAATCAAGAATTACTTCATCTTTATCTTCATACTTTTTAAATAGCAAAGGAATAAAATTACCAACACCAACTGAAGGTTCGAGAATTCTAATTTTCTTTTTCTTTTTAAATTGAGGTAAATCCTTAATTACTGAATAAGCAATGTCTTTTCTCGTAAAATAAGCACTTGTTTTTTGTCTTTCCGAATTTGAGTGTTCAGCTATTAGAAAAATATTATTTAATGAATATTTTTTAAAGTTAGATTTAATGAAGTTAATTATGTTGTCAGTTTCATTAAGTTGATATTCTTTTTCAAGCGATTTTATTTGAGAGATTGACAAACTCTCATTTTTATTAGCTTTTTTAATGTTTGAAGCAATACTTTTAAAAACTCCTGTCGGAACAGCTTCACCTATACAATGACGTATATTTAGTTCTTCCTTTTTTAGAAAAGCCTTTTTTTCCAATTCAGATAGATGATTGAGTTTTTCTGTTTTGATATGCGACCACTCAAATGATTCTGGAATTGACATCATTCGCATCAATTCTCTAATTGAAAAAACTCTGTTGTCTGATGGATGTACTGTGTTCTGACTTGCTAAAATGTCATTTCTTGTATGTACACAAGGACCTTCTTTATCCCAATACCAACGAGCATATTTATCTCCATTTTTACTTTTGTTGTAAACAATTTCTCCCTTAACAATTTTGTGCGGAATTCTTTCAGGTTCAGTGTTTTCAAATGCAGATTGCCCTTCGTTTAAATTTTCAATCCAAGGAAGCATTCTTTGATTAAATTCTCGGTACGAATGAAAAATGTCGTTTGAAATTTCCCCCATTTCTTTTAAAGACGGTAAGTCACCAATTAATTGCCGTAAAGTTTTTACCTTTTGTTTTTTGGGAAAAATATCATAAGGAGTAATGTTTGGAATATCTTTCTTTACACCAATAACCAATGTTCTTGTTCTACTTGAATTAGAGCCATATTCTTTAAAGTTTACAAATTTGTATAGAATATTGTAATTACCACCAAGATTATATTTTATGGCTTCTTTTATTGGTTTGACAATTCCATCAATGTCAGTACAAGTAGTGTTTAAAAAAGCTCTAACATTCTCAAAGACAAAATATTTCGGTAGTATTTTGTTTGTCAGTTTTATTGATTCAACAACTAAAGAATTTCTTGTTATTTCGTCATTCTTTTTATGATTAGCAACAGACATACCTTGACAAGGTGGCGTTGCAATTAAAACATCTGGTGTTTTAATTTTATGTTTTTCTTGCCAAAATTCTAATTCATCAAGAAGTTTTTGTTTTACATCTTGTTTTGTAATATCTCCATCAATGTAACCACTGTCGTATTTACATTTGTTATTAAAAGCCTGTATTTTTAGCCTTTTTGTAAGAAGTTCATTTGTAGCAATGCATTCAAAACCATTTTGTTTAAAGCCATAACACCCAACTCCTGCACTGCTAAATAGACTAATGTATGTTAATGGTTTTTTCATAGTTCTAATTTTCCTTGCTTTACGTTTACGTTTCGGTAATAATTTGCTGTGTCTTCTGCAACAGAAAAAATTGAATCAGAGCATTTATATTTTATGGCTTCCTTAACAAATTTATCTGCAAAAAAGAGGTCGGTTACTTCTTGTAGGTTAATTTCAAATAATTCAGACAGTTTTTTTAATTTTGATTTGCTGAATTTTTGACTTCCATTTTCTATTCGACTAACGGCACTTGTATTTAATCCGATTTTCGTTCCGAATTCGGTTTGTGTCCATTCTCGTTTTTCTCTCTCAGTTTTTATAAAGTGTCCGAAACTTGTCATTTGACCTATTTTTAGCAAATGTAAAAATAATTTGCGATTTTTATATCAAATCAGAAAATTTTTTTCAGGTGACGGAGAGAAAAGGCAAGCTATTTTGTTTTTTTTAAGCAGTTGGCTCGTGTGTGGCAAAAAACAAATTTACTTGACCGTGCGGTGGCATTTTACATTGACGCTCAACTCATTATTACCCAAAAAAACAAGCGTGTTTATCTTCTTTTATAACAGCTAATAATTTATCCAAATAAGAAGATTCTGGATAAGGTTCGTAGAGTTCCCACTTACCACTTGCTCGCATCCAATATAAATTCCATTCTTGTCTTGACTTATAAAATCTGATTTTTGCGAATTCCATTTGAAGAATTTCTTCGGGATTTTCCCAAGAAGGTCTTATTTCGTAAAAAATAACAGTTTTACCATCGTAAGAATATCCCATATCAACTTCTTGACGTATTTTAGGGTCTTGAGGTCTTATTGATTCAACAAAATTTTTTATGGTTGATTCATTTATGTCGATTGTCTTATTACTCATATTTGGATTCTAAAATGGAAACTGTTAGCATTTCAATTATAACGAAAAGCATTCACAACTATATTTATTCCACAATAAATTTACCTTGCATTAAAGCAACGTGACCAGGAAAACTGCAAATGAAATCGTAAACGCCTTTTTCTGGAGCATCAAATGTAATTGTAGTTTGCTCGCCACCACCAATCATTTTGGTATGTACGATAACGGCTTTTGTGTTTTTGGGAATGTAATTATTGTCTTTGGCATCAACTGCTTTTGTAGCAAAATCATTGATATTGGTTCCTGGTTTAAGCAAAACAAAATTATGACCCATAACATTTACGTCAAGTTTGCCGATGTGTTTGAGTGTGAGTTTGACTTTGTCTCCTGCTTTGACTTTAATTTCTTTTAAATTATAGCGCATTTGGTCATTGCCAGTCAATAGAATTTCAGTTACACCGTCTTCGGTTTTTTGTTTTTCTGCTACGGGTTGATTGATTTTGATGTTTTGTTTTTCTTCTTTTTTATCATCTTTAGAATTTCCACAAGAACTTAAAACGAGAAGTGAAAATAAAAATGCAATTTGATAGAGTTTCATAATTTTTGGTATAAAGATTTTAAACAATTTTGATGATTTGTATTTATTCTAAAATTCAGCGATTACTTTGCTAAATGTGGCTTAGGAATTCCTGAAAAAATATCTACTAAAACATTTATTGGAACATTATACAAGACATCTCCCACACGTGCGGGAATAAGCGGATAGCCTGCCTTTTCTAACAGGCAAGCCCGCTTGAAGCCTATAATAATTTTGAAAAAATACTATTTCCTTTTGCTGATTTCGGCATAGGGTCTGTGATTTTCGCCAACATAAATTTGTCTTGGTCTGCCGATAGGTTCTTTTTTAAGGCGCATTTCTCTCCATTGAGCAATCCATCCAGGCAATCTACCGAGTGCAAACATTACGGTAAACATTTCTGTTGGAATGCCAAGTGCTCTGTAAATTATACCTGAATAGAAATCAACATTAGGGTAGAGTTTGCGTTTTACAAAATAGTCGTCTTTTAAGGCTTCTTTTTCAAGACCTTTGGCAATATCGAGAACGGGATCTTCAATACCTAAATCGCCGAGAACATCGTCTGCAGATTTTTTAATAATTTTTGCTCTTGGGTCAAAGTTTTTATAGACACGGTGCCCGAAGCCCATTAATCTAAAAGGATCATCTTTATCTTTGGCTTTACTCATGTATTTTTTAGTATCGCCACCGTCGTTTTTGATACCTTCTAGCATTTCGATAACGGCTTGATTAGCTCCGCCGTGAAGTGGTCCCCAAAGTGCATTGATTCCTGCTGAGATAGACACAAATAATCCGGCGTGAGATGAGCCTACAATTCTTACTGTTGAGGCTGAGCAGTTTTGTTCGTGATCAGCGTGTAGAATCAATAATTTATTTAAGGCTGAAGCTACAACGGGATTGATTTTGTAGTCTTCGTTGGCTTTTTTGAACATCATCTTAAGGATGTTTTCAACATAACCGAGTGAACTGTCTCCATAATCCAAAGGTTGTCCTGTGCGTTTTCTCAAAGCCCAAGCACACAAAACGGGAAATTTGGCAAGTAGCTTCACGATAGATTTATACATTTCTTCTTCAGAATTCACATCTACTGATGATGGGTTGAATGCAATTAAAGCACTGGTTAAAGAAGACACAACTCCCATAGGGTGAGCTGATCGAGGAAAACCATCAAGGATTTTTTTCATCTCTTCGTCAACGTGAGATTCGTTTTTGATGTCTTGATGAAATTTGTCTAGTTGTTCTTGAGATGGCAATTCGCCAAAAATTAGCAAGTAAGCCACTTCTAAGAAACTTGCATTTTCAGCTAAATCTTCGATAGAATATCCACGGTAACGCAAAATACCTTGTTCACCGTTTAAAAAAGTAATTGCACTTTCACAAGATCCTGTATTTTTGAAACCTGGATCTAATGTAATTAAACCATTTGAAGTGCTTCTTAGCTTAGAGATATCTATGCCATGTTCATTTTCAGTACCTACAATTACAGGGAGTTCATATTGTTTTCCGTCAAATTCAATTTTAGCTGTCATATTTTATTTTTTTTGATTAATTCTATTGTGAAACTTACCAAAGATAAGCAATGAATTGTTAAATAGGCGTTAAGTCTAAAACCAAAAAAAACCTATTCAACTTAAGTTATTGTTAAAAATAAGAAGAATAGGTTATTTGAAAAATGATATTGATCAATTTTAAGGGATTTTTATTTTGAAAGCATCTGTTCCAGGGAAATATGCAGTTTGGCCAAGTTCCTCTTCAATTCTTAATAATTGATTGTATTTGGCCATTCTATCGCTTCTTGAGGCTGAACCAGTTTTGATTTGTCCTGTATTGAGTGCAACAGCTAAATCAGCAATGGTATTGTCTTCAGTTTCTCCTGAACGGTGAGACATCACAGCGGTATAACCTGCATTTTTAGCCATATTTACAGCAGCAATGGTTTCTGTAAGTGTTCCGATTTGGTTAACTTTAATTAAAATAGAATTGGCTATTCCTTCTTCAATTCCTTTGGATAATCTTTCTACATTAGTTACAAATAGGTCATCTCCAACCAATTGAACACGATCACCGATTTTGTCAGTGAGCATTTTAAAGCCGTCCCAATCATTTTCATCCATGCCGTCTTCTACAGAAATAATGGGATATTTTTCGGTTAGTTCAGCGATATATTGGGCTTGTTCTTCAGAAGTTCTGACTTTGCCTGAATCGCCTTCAAATTTTTTGTAATTGTATTTACCGTCTTCGAAAAATTCAGCGGCAGCACAATCGAGGGCAATCATAACTTCATCACCAAATTTGTATCCTGCGTTTTCAACAGCTTGTTTAATTGAGTCTAAAGCATCTTCGGTCCCATTTAATTCAGGAGCAAAGCCACCTTCATCGCCAACTGCAGTAGATAAGCCACGTTTTTTAAGTACTTTTTTTAAGTTGTGAAAAATTTCTGTTCCCATTTGCATAGCGTGTGTAAAGCTTGAGGCTTTTACGGGCATGATCATAAACTCTTGAAAGGCAATCGGGGCGTCGCTATGCGAACCGCCATTGATGATGTTCATCATAGGAACGGGTAAAGTATTTGCAGAAACGCCACCTATATATCTGTATAGAGGCTGTTGTAGTTCATTAGCAGCGGCTTTGGCAACTGCAAGTGAAACTCCGAGAATGGCATTTGCACCGAGTTTTGCTTTGTTTGGTGTGCCGTCAAGTTCAATCAAATATTCGTCAATTTCGGTTTGTTCAAAAACTGAATATCCTAATAATTTGTCAGCGATTAAATTATTAACGTTGTCAACAGCTTTTGAAACGCCTTTGCCCATATAAGATTCGTCTCCATCTCTTAGTTCAACAGCTTCATGTTCGCCCGTTGAAGCACCAGAAGGTACAGCAAATCGACCGAGAACGCCTGTTTCGGTTGTAACATCTACTTCTAAGGCTGGATTACCCCTTGAATCAAAAATTTGTCTTGCGTGAATGTCTAATATTATACTCATTTTTGTTTGGTTTTGTGTGTCTGCAATTTACGAATTTCAAACAGATTAAATGATAATTTAAAATCAATATTTTCTACCATTGATAACTAAATCGATTGAGAAATATCAATTACGTATTTTATGAAACTTATAAAGCGATAAACTGAGTTGCTTTTTTATGAAGCGTACATTTTGTAAAAATCATCAAATAAATAGTTGGCATCATTTGGTCCTGGACCAGCTTCAGGATGGTATTGAACAGAAAAGCATTTTTTTTCTTTAAGTCTGAAACCAGCCAAAGTTTGATCATTGAGATGTATATGCGTGATTTCTATGTCAGAATGATTTTCTGCTTCATCTTTATTTACGGCGAAACCGTGATTTTGAGATGTGATTTCAGATTTGCCTGTTACTAAATTCATTACAGGGTGATTGATTCCACGATGTCCATGGTGCATTTTGAAAGTTGAAATACCTTGAGATAAAGCAATGATTTGATGTCCTAAACATATTCCAAATGTAGGAATATTTTTGTCGATAGCAGATTTTGCTAACTCAATAGCTGACTTCAAGGGTTGTGGATCTCCAGGACCGTTGGATAGAAAAATAGCATTTGGCTCAAACGACATCAAGTCTTCTAAACTGCTATTGTATGGAAACACTTTTAAATAAGCTTCTCTTTGTGACAGATATTTTAAAATATTAGCTTTAACTCCTAAATCTAATACTGCAATTTTATAGGTTGAATTTTTGTTTCCAAAATAATAAGGTTTTTGTGTTGAAACCTTTGAAGCTAATTCAAGACCGTCCATTTTGGGATAGGTCTTTAGTTGTTCTTTTAATTGATCTATTTTGTCGAGTTGAGTAGAAATAACAGCGTTCATGGCTCCGTGTTGTCTAATATGGTGAACCAAAGCTCGAGTATCTAAATCTGATATAGCAAAGAGATTAGATTGATTTAAAAAGTCTTCAAGTGATAGATTTGAAGATGCTCGAGATGGATTGTAGCTAAAATTTTTACAAATAAGCCCTGCTATTTTTGGAGAGTTGGATTGATTTTCGTCGGTGTGAGTGCCGTAATTTCCAATGTGTGCGTTGGTCGTAACCATGAGTTGTCCGTGATATGAAGGATCGGTAAAAATTTCTTGATAACCTGTCATACCAGTGTTGAAACAAATCTCTCCAAACGCAGTATCTTGGTTGTTTGAAACGGCTTTGCCTTTAAATTGAGTGTGATCTTCTAGGATAAGAATGGCATCTATTTTTTTGTGGTATCTCATAATGTATAAATATAAAAAAAGGGATAAATATTTAATTTATCCCTTAAAATTAGTAAATATAATTGATGTTATAATTATTTTTTTTCGTCATCTTTTGATTGTTTATTTTCATCAGAAGATTTTTCTTTGGCTTCACTTTTATTAGATTCAGCTTTAGCTTCGCTTTTTTCTGGCTTAGCTTCAGTTTTATCTTCAACTTTGTTGTTGTCTTCTTTAGTTTTAGAATCTTCTTTTGGAGATGATTCAACATTAGTTTCAGGTTGATCTGAAGTTACTTTTTTACCAGCACGGCGTGTAGATTTCTTTTTCTTTTTGCCTTTAGGGTTGTATATCTCGTTGAAATCTACAAGTTCTATCATTGCCATTTCAGCAGCATCGCCAAGTCGGTGACCTAATTTGATAATCCTTGTATATCCACCAGGTCTTGAGGCTACTTTTGGTGCAACTTCTCTAAACAATTCTGCCACAGCATATTTATCTCTAATTTTTGAAAACACAATACGTCTGTTATGAGTGGTATCGGTTTTAGATTTAGTAACTAGAGGTTCAACAAAAGTTCTTAAGGCTTTTGCTTTAGCGAGAGTTGTATTGATTCTTTTATGTTCTATAAGAGAGCAAGCCATATTAGCCAACATAGATTTTCTATGGGCGGTCTTGCGACTCAAGTGATTAAATTTCTTTCCGTGTCTCATTTTAAATATTTTTTAGAGGCTTTTAATTAGTCTTTTTCAAGGTTGTATCGAGATAAGTCCATACCGAAATCAAGACCTTTATTGCTGACTAATTCTTCAAGTTCGCTTAATGATTTTTTACCGAAGTTTCTAAATTTCATCAAATCATTCTTGTTGTAAGAAACCAAGTCGCCAAGGGTTTCAACTTCAGCAGCTTTTAAGCAGTTAAGTGCTCTTACAGATAAATCAAGATCTGAGAGTCTAGATTTCAGAAGCTGTCTCATATGAAGTGCTTCTTCGTCATAAGTTTCGGTTTGTGCCATTTCTTCAGTTTCAAGAGTAATTCTTTCGTCTGAGAAAAGCATAAAGTGATGAATTAATGTTTTAGCAGCTTCTGTTAAAGCATCTTTAGGATGAATAGAGCCATCGGTAACAATTTCAAAAACTAATTTTTCATAATCAGTTTTTTGTTCTACTCTATAATCTTCAATGCTGTATTTAACATTTTTGATAGGCGTATAGATAGAATCTGTAATTATTGTTCCTAATGGTAATTCGTCTTTTTTATTATCTTCGGCAGGAACGTATCCTCTTCCTTTTTCAATTGTGATTTGCATATTTAAGGATACTTTTTTATCCATATTGCAAATAACATGATCAGGATTTAATACTTGAAATCCAGAGAGGTGTTTTTGAAAATCACCAGCCGTGAGTTGATTTTGATTAGAAACGCTAATCACAGCAGATTCTGTATCATTATCTTCTATTTGTTGTTTGAATCTAACCTGTTTAAGATTAAGTATAATTTCAGTAACATCTTCCACCACGCCAGGGATTGTAGAAAACTCATGTTCGACTCCTTCTATTTTAATCGAAGTAATTGCAAAACCTTCAAGAGAAGATAATAAAACGCGACGTAAAGCATTACCTACGGTAAGACCGTATCCAGGTTCTAAAGGTCTAAACTCAAATATACCTTCAAACTCAGAAGAGTCTATCATAATTACTTTATCGGGCTTTTGAAAATTGAATAATGCCATAGTGTTGTAGTATCTAATTATTATTTAGAGTATAATTCGACGATAAACTGTTCGTTAATGTTTTCTGGAATTTGTGTTTTTTCAGGAACGCTAACGAATGTACCTTCTTTTTTTTCTGAATTCCAACTTAACCATTCATAAACAGCTGAAGAGTTTGATAGTGATTCTTCAATAACGCTTAAAGATTTAGATTTTTCTCTAACGCCTACAATATCATTGATTTTTAGCTGATAAGATGGGATATTTACAATTTCGCCATTTACTGTAATGTGTTTGTGTGAAACTAATTGTCTTGCTCCACTTCTAGAAGGTGATAGACCAAATCTGTAAACAACATTGTCGAGACGTCTTTCGCACATTTGAAGTAAAACTTCACCAGTAATACCTTTTGCACTGTTAGCTTTTTCAAACATATTTCTGAATTGACGCTCTAAAATACCATAGGTATATTTTGCTTTTTGCTTTTCCATTAATTGGATAGCATATTCAGATTTTTTACCACGTCTTCTGTTGTTGCCATGTTGACCAGGTGGATATTTTTTCTTCTCAAACGATTTATCATCGCCGAAAATAGGCTCGCCAAATTTACGAGCAATTTTAGTTTTAGGACCAGTGTATCTTGCCATTTCTAAGTATTTAGGTTATAGGTTATGAATTAAGGTCTTTCCTTCGATAACCTTATTTTTTATTCGATTAAACACGTCTTCTTTTAGGTGGACGACAACCATTGTGAGGAATAGGAGTAACGTCTATAATTTCAGTAACTTCAACGCCTGAATTGTGCAATGCTCTAATAGCTGATTCTCTTCCATTGCCAGGACCTTTTACATAAACTTTCACTTTTCTTAGTCCTGCTTCGTGAGCAACTTTACTGGCATCTTCTGCAGCGAGTTGAGCGGCGTAAGGGGTATTTTTTTTACTGCCTCTAAAACCCATTTTACCAGCTGAAGACCATGATATGACTTCACCGTTATTGTTGGTTAAAGAAACAATTATGTTGTTAAATGAAGCAAATATGTGAGCTTCACCAAAGGCGTCTGTTGTGACTTTACGCTTTTTTGTTGTTGATTTAGCCATGATTATTTAGTTACTTTTTTCTTGTTAGCTACTGTCTTTCTTCGACCTTTTCGTGTACGTGAGTTGTTTTTAGTTCGCTGACCTCTTAAAGGTAAACCCGATCTGTGTCTAACACCTCTATAACAACCAATATCCATAAGACGTTTGATGTTCATTTGAGTTTGTGATCTTAATTCGCCTTCTATGGTAAATTGCGAAACAGCGTTACGAACGCCAGAGACATCACTATCATTCCAGTCAGAAACTTTTTTGTTTGGATCAACTTTAGCTTCTTTCAGAATTCTTTGTGCTCTTGACTTACCTATACCAAAAATATAGGTTAGAGCAATTACGCCTCTTTTTTGTTTAGGGATATCAACACCTGCTATTCTTGCCATAATTAACCTTGTCTTTGTTTAAACTTTGGATTCTTTTTATTAATAACATAAAGTCTTCCTTTACGTCTTACGATTTTGCAATCTGCACTTCTCTTTTTGATTGATGCTCTTACTTTCATAATATTAATATCTATAAGTTATACGTCCTTTAGTTAAATCATAAGGACTCATTTCTAATTTTACTTTATCGCCTGGTAATAATTTAATGTAATGCATTCTCATCTTACCAGATATATGAGCAGTTACTACGTGCTCATTTTCAAGTTCTACTCTAAACATTGCATTGGACAATGCTTCTATAATAGTTCCATCTTGTTCTATTGAAGGTTGTTTAGCCATAATTATGCTACTGCTTTTCTGTTTTTGCCTGATTTCATTAATCCGTCGTAATGTTTATTTAATAAGTAAACATTAATTTGATCTATAGTGTCTATTGCAACACCAACCATAATTATTAAAGATGTACCACCAAAAAATAAAGCCCAGCCCGATTGCACACCAAGTAGGGAAACAATAATTGCTGGGAATATAGCAATGATTGCCAAAAACACAGAACCAGGTAAAGTGATTTGAGACATAATTCTGTCGAGGTATTCTGCGGTTTCTGTTCCTGGTCTTATGCCTGGGATAAATCCACCGCTTCTTTTTAAATCGTCTGCCATTTTATTAGTTGGTACGGTAATAGCTGTGTAAAAATATGTGAAAATAATGATGAGTAAGCCAAATACAACATTGTACCATAATCCAAACATATCATTAAACTCAGCTGCAATACCTTGAGCAGTTGCCGTGTCAGATAATCCTGCAAGTGCAGCGGGGACAAACATGATGGCTTGAGCAAATATAATTGGCATTACGCCAGAGGCATTTAGTTTTAAAGGTATAAATTGTCTTGCTCCACCAAATATATTTTTCTCATATTTACCAGAAGCATTTTTTCTTGCATATTGAACAGGTATTTGTCTTACTGCTTTTACTAAATAAACAGAGGCAAGAATAATAACAAACCAAATCACAAGTTCAATTAATATTAAAATTAAACCACCTGAACCATCATCACCAGTTCTGGAAGCTAATTCCTGTGCAAATGAACGAGGTAATCTGGCTATAATACCTACCATTATAAGTAATGAAATTCCATTACCAACACCTTTATCAGTTATTTTTTCACCTAGCCACATTGCAAAAATACAACCTGCTGTAAGGATTATTACTGCAGAGGTAATAAACATTGTATTACTTTGAACCATAAATGCGTCGTCGGGTAAAATATTGTATAAGTTATAAATATATCCAGGACCTTGTACTAAAGTAATACCAATGGTTAGCCAACGTGTAATTTGAGTAATTTTTTTAGTTCCGCTTTCACCTTCTTTTTGAAGCTTTTGTAAGTAGGGGACAGCAATAGTCATCAATTGAACGACAATAGAAGCAGAGATGTAAGGCATAATACCCAATGCAAAGACTGAAGCGTTTGAAAATGCACCACCAGTAAATGCGTTTAATAAGCCTAAAATACCATCTTCAGTTTGACTTCCTAAACTTGCTAACTGAGAAGCATCTATACCTGGTAGAACAACTTGTGCTCCAAATCTATAAACGATTAATAAGCCCAAAGTCAGAAGAATTCTGTTTTTGAGCTCGTCTATTTTCCAAATATTTTTTATCGTTTCAATAAATTGCATCGAGTAAATATTATAATGTTATAGCTTCTCCACCGGCTTTTTCAATTGCTTCCTTAGCTGATTTTGAAAACTTATGTGCTTGAACTTTCAATTTAGATTTTAATTCGCCATTGCCTAAAATTTTGACAAGGTCATTTTTTTTGATAATACCTAAATTTTTAAGGATATCAGAATCAACGCTGTCTTTAATTTTTTTGTTATCAACTAAAGCTTGAAGATCTGAGAGGTTGACAGGTTTGTATTCAATTCTGTTGATATTGTTAAATCCAAACTTAGGAATACGTCTTTGTAAAGGCATTTGACCACCTTCAAATCCAATTTTTCTAGAATACCCAGATCTTGACTTAGCACCTTTATGGCCTCTACCAGCTGTATCACCAGTTCCAGAACCTTCACCACGTCCGAGACGTTTTGTTTTTCCTTTTACAGAGCCTTTTGCTGGTTTTAATTGATGTAATTTCATAGTTGATAATCTTATTTAATCTTTTCTACACTTACCAAGTGGTTGACTTTATCAATCATACCCAAAATATTTGGTGTATCTTGATGTTCAACACTTTGACCTATTTTTTTTAAACCTAATGCTTCAAGAGTCAACTTTTGTTGTTTAGTTCTCTTGATGGCACTTTTTGTTTTAGTAACTAATATTTTTGACATTTTCAAAAGCTATTATCCGTTAAATACTTTATCTATTGATATTCCTCTTTGCTTTGCAACTGTATCGACATTTCTTAATTGTAAGAGTGCGTCAAAAGTAGCTTTTACTACGTTGTGAGGATTGGTAGAACCTTGGTTTTTTGACAATACATCATGAACTCCAACAGATTCTAATACAATTCTAGTGGGACCGCCGGCAATTACACCAGTACCTTCAGATGCAGGAAAAAGAGAAACTTTTGCTCCAGCATATTTTCCTTTTTGCTCGTGTGGTAAGGTTCCTTTGTTTAGAGGAATTCTTATCAAGTTTTTCTTAGCATCTTCAACTGCTTTTGCAATAGCATCAGCAACTTCTTTTGACTTGCCAAGACCTTGACCTACAACGCCATTTTCATTACCAACAACAACTATAGCAGAAAACCCAAAAGCTCTACCACCTTTAGTTACTTTAGTAACACGTTGAACCCCTACTAGTCTATCTTTTAAATCTAAACCTCCAGGCTTAACAAACTCTACGTTTTTATAATTTTGATACATATAATTAAAATTTTAATCCACCTTCTCTGGCTCCTTCAGCCAATGATTTAACTCTACCGTGGTACAGGTAGCCACTTCTATCAAAAGCAACTTCTTCGATACCGATTTTACTTGCTTTTTCAGCGATGGCTTGACCAACTGCTTTAGAGCGTTCAACTTTAGGCTTATCTTTTGAAGCATCAGTTCTTGAAGATGCTGAGGCAAGTGTTTTGCCATTGACATCATCAATGAGTTGAGCATAAATCTCAAAATTGCTTCTGTAAACAGATAATCTTGGTTTAGTTGCTGTACCTTTTATACTTTTTCTGATTCTCTGATGAATCTTTTTTCTTCTTTTTTGTTTAGAAAATCTCATAATTATGCTGATTTACCTGCTTTTCTTCTTATGTATTCACCAACATACTTAATTCCTTTACCTTTGTATGGTTCTGGTTTTCTGTATGATCTGATTTTAGCTGCAACTTGATTAACAAGTTGTTTATCGTGTGATGTTAATTTTATGATTGGATTTTTGCCTTTTTCACTCGCAGTTTCAACTTTTATTTCTGGGGCGAGTTGAATAACTATATTGTGTGAAAATCCAATAGCGATATCTAATTTTTGACCTTGATTGGATGCTCTGTAACCTACGCCTACAAGTTCTAATTCTTTTGAGTAACCTTTAGTTACTCCTGTTATCATGTTGTTGATGAGAGATCTATATAAACCGTGTTTAGATTTTATATTTTTGTTATCGTTTGGTCGTTCTACGATAATTTCACCATCTTCTTGCTTGATTTTAACGTCTTCAAATTTTTGAGTGAGTTCACCAAGCTTACCTTTAACTGATATAGAGTTGTCCTCGAGTTTAATCTCGACACCTTCTGGTATTTTTACTGGACTATTTCCTATTCTAGACATAACTAATCTTTTATCTTATATTAATATACGTAACAGAGCAACTCTCCACCAACATTATCTCTTTGTGCTTGTTTTCCTGTCATTAAGCCCTTTGAAGTTGAAACAATTGAAATTCCAAGTCCATTGAGTACACGGGGTATTTCATTGCTACCAGCATATTTTCTCAAACCAGGTTTACTGATACGCTGAATCTTTTTTATTACAGGTTCTTGGCTAAGTTTATCATATTTAAGAGCTATCTTGATGACACCTTGCTTGTTGTCATCTATAAATTTATAGCTTAAAATAAAACCTTGGTCAAAAAGAATTTTTGTCAATTCTTTTTTAAGATTAGAAGCTGGTATTTCTACCGTTCTATGCCCAGCAGCGACAGCATTTCTAATTCTGGTTAAATAATCTGATACAGGATCTATATTCATTTTATATTGCTTTTAAAAATTACCAGCTTGCTTTTTTAACACCTGGAATTAAACCTTTATTTGCCATTTCTCTAAACATAACACGAGAAATTCCAAACGTTCTCATATAGCCTTTTGGTCTTCCAGTAAGTTTACAACGGTTGTGCAGTCTTACAGGAGAAGAATTTTTAGGCAACTTTTGTAGTGCTTCATAATCGCCTTCTTCTTTGAGGCGTTTACGCTTTTCAGCATATTTTTCTACTAATTTTTCGCGTTTTACTTCGCGAGCTTTCATTGATTCTTTAGCCATATTAATTCTTTTTAAAAGGCAAACCTAATTCTGTTAATAATGCTTTTGCTTCTTTATCGGTATCAGCTGACGTTACAAATGAGATGTCCATACCAGAGATACGATTTACTTTATCTATATTTATTTCTGGAAAAATGATTTGTTCTGTAATTCCCAGATTATAATTTCCTCTTCCGTCAAAACCATCAGGGTTTATACCGCTAAAATCTCTTACTCGAGGTAGGGCAGAAGTAATCAACCGGTCTAGGAATTCATACATTCTATGACCTCTTAAAGTTACTTTAGCACCGATAGGCATTCCTTTTCTTAATTTAAAAGATGCGACATCTTTTTTGGATACAGTTGGTACTGCTTTTTGACCAGCTATTCTAGAGAGTTCATCAACAGCCTGATCAATAAGTTTTTTGTCTGCAATAGCTTCTCCAACACCTCTACTCAAAACAATTTTTTGAAGTTTTGGGGTTTCCATGGTATTAGAATAGCTAAACTCTTTAACAAGATTCTTTTTAACTCTTGTTTGATATTCTTTTTTTAATCTAGGTATATATTCCATAACTAGCTGATTACTTCGTTAGTTTTTGTTGAAACCCTTACTTTTTTTCCGTCTTGAATTTCATATCTAACACGAGTTGGATTTCCATTTTTATCTATTAGTGCTACATTTGAAATATGTATAGGGGCTTCTTTTTCTTGAATACCACCTTGTGGATTTTGAGCACTTGGTTTGAGGTGTTTTTTAATCATATTAACAGATTCTACAATAACTTTCTCAGAATCGTATAATACTTTTAAAACTTTGCCTTCTTGACCTTTATTTTCACCGGCTATAACTTGAACAGTATCACCTGTTTTGATTTTAAACTTTTTCATCATTATAGTTTTAAAGCACTTCAGGTGCCAATGAAACGATTTTCATGAATTTATTTTCTCTCAATTCTTTTGCAACTGGACCAAAAACACGTGTTCCTCTCATTTCACCAGTTGGGTTTAACAAAACACATGCGTTATCATCAAATCTGATGTAAGAGCCATCGGGTCTTCTGACTTCTTTGTTGGTTCTTACAATTACAGCTGTTGATACTGCACCTTTTTTGATACTACCATTAGGTGTGGCTTCTTTTACACTGACGACAACTTTGTCACCAACGCTTGCGTATCTTTTTTTGGTACCACCTAATACTCTAATGACCAAAACTTGCTTGGCACCAGTATTATCGGCTACTCTTAATCTTGATTCTTGTTGTACCATAATTATTTAGCTCTTTCAATTATATCAACTAATCTCCAACGCTTTGTTTTGCTCAGAGGTCTTGTTTCCATTATTTTAACAGTATCGCCTTCGTTACACGTATCTTTTTCATCGTGGGCTACATACTTTTTTGTTTTTAGAACGAATTTTCCGTAGATAGGGTGTTTGATTTTTTTTACTTCAGACACGACTATTGATTTAAGCATTTTATTGCTTGTTACAACACCTATACGTTCTTTCCTTAAATTTCTTTTTTCCATTATTTTGAGGAATTAAACTAAATTTCTTTTGCTGATTTCTGTATTCATTCTTGCAACAGATCTTCGTAATGTTCTGATTTGCATTGGGTTTTCTAATGGTGTCAAAGTATGAGCCATTTTGAGTTCAGATATTTTCTGTTTGGTTGTTTCTAAGGCTTCAACCAAATCAGCGTCAGATAATTTTATTATTTCAGATTGTTTCATAATCGTTTTTATTCTTGATAATCTCTAGCGACAACAAACTTTGTTTTAACTGGCAATTTTTGTGCTGCAAGTCTTAAAGCTTCTTTAGCGATATCTTGAGTTACACCACCTATTTCAAACATAATTCTTCCTGGTTTAACAACAGCTGCATAATATTCTAATGCACCTTTTCCTTTACCCATTCTAACCTCGAGAGGTTTTTTAGTGATAGGTTTATCTGGAAATATTTTTATCCACAAAGAGCCTTCTCTTTTCATATATCTTGTGGCAGCAATACGAGCGGCTTCAATTTGTCTTGAAGTTATAAAAGATGAGTCTAAAGACTTCAAACCAAAAGTACCATTAGAAAGTCGGTGTCCTCTATTAGAGTTACCTTTCATTCGGCCTTTTTGTTGCTTTCGAAATTTGGTTTTCTTTGGTTGTAACATGCTTACAATATTTTATTTTCTACGTCTATCTCTTGAGCGATTAGACTTAGTGTTTTTTCCTCCTTTTTTCTGTAATCCTACAAGTGGTGAAAGTTCTCTTTTTCCATACACTTCACCTTTCATAATCCAAACTTTAATCCCTAATCTTCCGTATGTTGTATGGGCTTCAACTAAGGCATAATCAATGTCAGCTCTAAAGGTTGATAATGGGATTCTGCCTTCTTTGTAAGATTCTACACGTGCCATTTCTGCACCATTCAATCTTCCAGCAATTTGAATTTTTATGCCTTCTGCATTCATTCTCATAGTTGCAGCAATGGCCATTTTGATAGCTCTACGGTATGAAATTCTATTTTCAACTTGTCTTGCTACACTTGAAGCAACTAAAAACGCATCAAGTTCAGGTCTTTTAATTTCAAAAATATTTACTTGAACTTCTTTGTTGGTGAGTTGTTTTAATTCTTCTTTTAATTTATCAACTTCTTGACCGCCTTTACCAATTATAATTCCAGGTCTTGCAGTAGTAATTGTAACGGTTACTATTTTAAGTGTACGTTCGATGATAACTCTAGATACACTGGCTTTGGACAGTCTAGCGTGAATATATTTTCTGATTTTATCGTCTTCAGCAATATTATCACCATAATCATTACCACCATACCAGTTGGATTCCCAACCTTTTATAATTCCTAATCTATTTCCTACCGGGTTTGTTTTTTGTCCCATAATATATCTTAGCTATCTAAATTATTATTTTCACCTAAAATTAAAGTAACGTGGTTAGAACGTTTTCTTATCCTGTGTGCTCTTCCTTGAGGAGCAGGTCTTAATCTTTTTAAAACTCTAGCACTATCAACTTTTATTTCTTTGATGTATAGCCCAGCGTTTTCTATAGCAGCATCTTCATTTTTTTGTTGCCAATTGGCAATAGCTGAAAGCAAAAGTTTTTCTACACGTTGTGCGGCTTCTTTTTTGCTGAATTTTAAAACTTGTAAAGCTTTTTCAACGTCCATACCTCTGACCAAATCAGTCACTAATCTCATTTTTCTTGGCGAAGTAGGGCAGTTGTTTAATTTAGCATACGCCAAATTAGATTTCCTTTCTTTTATAGCTTCAGCACGTTGTTTTTTTCTAACTCCCATGATAGTCTATCTATTATTACTTTTTGTTTTTAGCTGAGGTATGTCCTCTAAATGTACGAGTTGGTGAAAATTCACCTAATTTATGACCTACCATATTTTCAGTTATAAAAACAGGTACAAATTGTTTCCCATTGTGAACACCGATGGTTTGACCAACAAAATCTGGTGTAATCATTGATGCTCTTGACCAAGTTTTAATAACTGACTTTTTGCCAGACTCAACATTTTGAGCCACTTTTCTCTCTAATTTATAGTGAACGTAAGGTCCTTTTTTTAGTGATCTAGCCATGTTTTATTTCTTTTTACGTTCTAAAATATGTTTGTTACTCGATTTTGTTAAAGATCTTGTTTTAAAACCTTTAGCAGGAATGCCTTTACGCGATCTTGGATGACCACCTGAAGCTCTTCCTTCACCACCACCCATTGGGTGATCAACTGGGTTCATCACAACTGGTCTGGTTCTAGGTCTTCTGCCTAACCAACGACTTCTACCAGCTTTACCTGATATCAATAATTGATGATCGCTATTAGAAACTGCACCAATCATTGCTTTACAATCAGATAGAACTAATCTTGTTTCACCTGATGGCAATTTGATGGTTACATATTTACCTTCTTTAGCTGTTAATTGAGCAAATGTTCCTGCACTTCTGACCATTACAGCTCCATTGCCTGGTACTAATTCAATACACGAAATGATAGAGCCAAATGGTATTTTAGATAAAGGTAAAGCATTACCAATATCGGCAGATGCTGTATCACCAGATTGAACGATTTGTCCAACTTTTAATCCACTTGGAGCTATGATATAGCTTTTTTCTCCGTCTTTATATTGAATCAATGCTATATATGCTGTTCGGTTAGGGTCATATTCTATTGACTTAACTGTTGCAGGCATATCGGTTTTATTTCTTTTGAAATCGATAATTCTGTAACGTCTTTTATGACCACCACCACGGTAGCGCATTGTCATTTTTCCTTGGTTGTTTCGACCACCAGATTTTTTTATCGGAGCAAGCAAAGACTTTTCCGGCTTATCAGTTGTTATGGCGTCGAACCCACTTACAACTTTAAATCGCTGACCTGGCGTTATTGGTTTTAGTTTTTTTACAGGCATGTCTTAAAATTAAAGATTACTGTATAAATCAATAGTATCACCATCGGCAACTTGAATGATTGCTTTTTTTAGAGCATCAGTCTTACCTGTTACCATTCCTGTTTTAGTGTACTTTGTTTTCACTGTTGGTTTAATATTCATCGTTCTTACTTTGTCAACTGTAACTCCATAAGCATTTTCAACAGCATCTTTGATTTGGATTTTGTTGGCTTTATTATCTACAAAAAAAGAGAAGCGGTTGTTTAACTCACTATCTTCTGTAGCTTTTTCTGTTATAATAGGTTTGATTAAAATACTCATAGCTATTGACTCAAGTTTTGTTCTAAATATTCAATTACCGACTCAGATAATACTAAAACATCATTGTTTAAAATTCTGTAAGTATTTAATTCTGAAGCTGTTAAGACCTTATGTCTTTTCAAATTACGGGACGACAAATATACATTATTATTTGCATCTGCAAACACAAAAACCGATTTTTTATCGTCAAGTTTTAAATTTTCTAAAACTTTTAAAAATTCTTTGGTTTTTGGACTGTCAAAAGTAAAGTTTTCAACAACTAATAGTTCATTATCATTGGCTTTTTGTGACAAAGCTGAAGCTCTAGCTAAACGTTTTAATTTTTTGTTTAATTTAAAGCGATAATTTCTAGGGCGAGGACCGAATACACGACCACCACCTTTAAATATGGGTGATTTAATACTTCCAGCTCGTGCAGTACCAGTTCCTTTTTGTTTTTTAATTTTTCGAGTACTTCCTTTTATATCGGCTCTTTCTTTAGCTTTATGTGTACCTTGTCTCTTGCTGGCGAGATGTTGCTTAACATCAAGATAAACCGCGTGCTCGTTTGGCTCAATGCCAAAAACATCTTTAGAAAGGTTAACCGTTTTACCCGTTTCTTTTCCTTTTATGTCTAATACCTCTACTTTCATTATTTCTGAATTGTTAGGTAAGTGTTTTTATGGCCAGGTACGCAACCTTTAACCACAAGTAGATTTTTATCTTCTACAACTTTTAACACTTTAAGGTTAGTAACTTTTACTTTTTTATTTCCCATCTGTCCAGCCATTCTCATTCCTTTGAAAATTCTAGCAGGATAAGAAGCTGCACCAACAGAACCAGGAGCTCTCAACATGCTTTGCTGACCGTGAGTTCGTTCTGAACCACTAAAGCCGTGACGTTTTACAACGCCTTGAAATCCTTTTCCTTTAGTTATACCAGATACATCTACAAATTCACCTTCTTTAAAGATGTCAACTGTAATCTGATCTCCTAATTTAAAATCGCCTTCATAATCTTGGAATTCGACAACTTTACGTTTTACAGATGAGCCCGCTTTTTTAAAATGGCCTTTTTCGGCCATGGTTGAGCTTTTTTCTGTCTTGTCATCGAAACCAAGTTGAAGAGCTTCATACCCGTCAACCTCATTGGTTCTGACTTGGGTAACTGTGCATGGTCCAGCTTGAATGACAGTGCAAGGAATGTTTTTCCCGTTCTCGTCGTATAAGCTGGTCATACCTATTTTTTTTCCTAATAACCCAGACATTTGTTTATTGATTTAATTTAATATTGATTATACTTTTATCTCGACTTCAACACCACTTGGCAATTCTAATTTCATCAGAGCATCAATTGTTTTTGATGATGAACTATAGATGTCTAACAAACGCTTGTAAGAATCTAATTGAAATTGTTCTCTTGCTTTTTTATTGACGTGAGGTGAACGCAATACAGTAAATATCTTCTTCTTTGTAGGAAGTGGTATTGGACCTGTAACTACAGCACCAGTGGTTTTTACCGTTTTAACAATCTTATCAGCTGATTTATCAACTAAATTGTGATCGTATGATTTTAACTTTATTCTAATTTTTTGACTCATTGTTCAAGAATTATTCGTTAGTTGTGGTTCCTTTAGCTGCAGCTATAACTTCTTCAGACACGTTAGATGGTGTTTCTTCATAGTGTGAAAATTCCATTGTTGAAGTTGCTCTACCAGAAGAAAGCGTTCTTAAGGTCGTTACATAACCAAACATTTCAGAAAGTGGTACAATGGCTTTAATAACTTTAGCACCAGCACGATCAAACATATCATTGACTTGTCCGCGACGTTTGTTGAGGTCGCCAACAATATCACCCATGTTTTCTTCAGGGGTAACTACTTCAACTTTCATCATTGGTTCAAGGATTACAGCTCCTGCAGATTTTGCTGCAGATTTGAAACCTAGTTTAGCAGCAAGTTCAAAAGACAATTGATCAGAATCCACAGGGTGGAATGATCCATCTTTTAAGGTTACTTTTAGGCTATCCATTTGGAAGCCTGCTAAAGGGCCATTTTTCATTGCTTCTTCAAAACCTTTTTGAACCGATGGTATAAATTCTTTAGGAACACGACCACCTTTGATTTCGTCAACAAATTGAAGTCCTTCTTTTTCAAAGTCTTCATCAACAGGACCCATTTCAAAAACTATATCAGCAAATTTACCACGACCACCAGATTGTTTTTTGTAAACTTCTCTGTGTTGAGCGGTTTTCTTAACAGCTTCTTTGTATTCTACTTGTGGTTCACCAACGTTGACTTCAACTTTAAACTCACGCTTCATTCTATCAATTAAAATATCGAGGTGAAGTTCACCCATTCCAGAAATAATAGTTTGACCTGAAGCTTCATCGGTTTTTACAACAAATGTTGGATCTTCTTCAGCCAGTTTAGATAGGGCAACACCCATTTTTTCAACATCGGCTTTAGTTTTTGGCTCAACTGCAATACCGATGACTGGTGCAGGAAAAGTCATCGATTCTAAAACGATGGGGTGATTTAAGTCTGTAAGTGTATCTCCAGTTTTAATATCTTTAAAACCAACAGCAGCACCAATATCACCTGCTTCAATTTTATCGATAGGCTCTTGTTTGTTTGAGTGCATTTGATACATTCTTGAGATGCGTTCTTTTTTACCAGAACGTGTATTTAGGACATAAGAACCCGCATCAAGTGTACCAGAATAAGTTCTAAAAAACGCCAAACGACCAACAAATGGATCTGTAGCAATTTTAAATGCTAAAGCTGCAAATGGAGATTCAACGTTTGGTTTTCTGCTTTCTACTTCATTGGTTTCAGGATTAGTGCCTTCAATAGCTTCAACATCTACAGGTGATGGTAAGTAACGCATTACTGCGTCAAGCATAGCTTGTACACCTTTGTTTTTAAAGGCAGAACCACACATCATTGGGATGATAGACATATCTATTGTAGCGGCACGTAAAGCAGCGATGATTTCATCTTCTGTGATAGAGTTTTCATCTTCAAAGAATTTTTCCATCAACTCCTCATCATATTCAGCTACAGCTTCTACTAATTCAGCTCTGTATTTATCAACAGTTTCTTGAAGTTCAGCAGGAATATCAACCACTTCATAAGTCATTCCCATATCTTCATCGTTCCAGATGATAGCTTTTTTAGATATTAAATCTACTACACCTTTAAAATCAATCTCGTCACCGATTGGAACTTGAAGCGGAACAGGATTGCCACCCAGCATTTCCTTAACTTGCTTACAAACCATAAAGAAGTCAGCACCTTGTCTGTCCATTTTATTGACAAAACCAAGACGCGGTACTTTATATTTATCAGCCTGTCTCCAAACGGTTTCAGATTGTGGCTCAACACCATCAACTGCACTAAAAAGTGCAACAACACCATCTAAAACACGCAATGAACGCTCTACCTCAACGGTAAAGTCAACGTGACCTGGTGTGTCAATAATGTTTACAATATATTCGTGATCTCTATACGGCCAGGTACAATGCGTAGCAGCAGAAGTAATTGTAATACCACGCTCTTGCTCTTGCTCCATCCAGTCCATAGTCGCTGCACCATCGTGAACTTCACCAATTTTGTGTGAAATACCTGTATAGTATAATATTCTTTCGGTAGTTGTTGTTTTGCCAGCATCAATGTGAGCTGCAATACCGATGTTTCTTGTATATTTTAAATCTCTTTGTGCCATTTTATATTAGAATCTAAAGTGTGAAAATGCTTTATTAGCTTCTGCCATTTTATGAGTATCTACACGTTTCTTAACAGCTGCACCTTCTTCTTTAGCAGCAGCAAGTATTTCTGCAGCCAATTTAGCTGGCATAGATTTTTCGTTGCGTTTTCTTGCGAAAAGTATCAACCATTTCATGGCAGTTGACACCTTACGGTCAGGTCTAATTGGTGTTGGTATTTGAAATGTTGCACCACCAACACGACGGCTTCTAACTTCTACGTGAGGCATTATATTAGATAATGCGTCTTTCCAAAGATCTAAAGCTGTCTTCTCTTCATCTTGTTTTTTTTCTTCAACAATATCAATAGCTTGATAAAAAATATCAAAAGCCACAGATTTTTTGCCGTCCCACATCAGCATATTCACAAAACGTGTGACCAATGGGTCATGAAATTTTGGATCGGGTATGATGGAACGTTTTTTGGCTAATCTTTTTCTCATGTCTTCTTAAGATTTAATTATTTTTTTGGACGTTTTGCACCATACTTAGAACGGCGTTGCAGTCTTCCTTCTACACCTGCTGTATCAAGTGCACCTCTTACGATGTGATACCTAACACCAGGTAAATCTTTTACTCTTCCACCTCTTACTAATACTATCGAGTGCTCTTGAAGATTGTGTCCTTCGCCGGGAATGTAGGCGTTCACTTCCTTACCATTGGTTAACCTCACACGAGCAACTTTACGCATTGCTGAGTTTGGTTTTTTTGGTGTTGTTGTGTAAACACGCGTACATACGCCACGACGTTGAGGACAAGAGTCCAAAGCAGCCGATTTACTCTTCTTAGTAGTGGTCTTTCTTCCTTTTCTTACTAATTGTGAAATTGTTGGCATAATATTAAATAAAAATTACCCTGTTTTTTCGGGTTTGCAAATGTAGAAATATATTTTTACTAAACAAACCAAACTTCTAACTAAATCAAAATATTCTTAAAATTTAATATTCTGACTTTTAAAAGCTTTGTAATTATACGGCTTTAACCAGCTATATATTATATTCCTGCCTGTGCTGAAGATGTTGTTTCTATTCATAGTCTTTTGTGCTATATTCTAAATTAAGCGTGATTATCAACCTGTATTGCTTTACCAAAACAAAGCTCAACTCTCAAAAAAAATCATATATTTATCCAAAATTTATAATATTCAATGAATACCTACATAGATCATACTTTATTAAAACCTGAAGCCACTGAAAATCAAATTAAAACCTTATGTAAAGAAGCCAAAACATACAACTTTGCATCCGTTTGTGTTCATCCAGATTATGTTGAAATAGCAAAACAACAGTTAAATAATTCTACTGTAAAAGTCTGCACCGTAATTGGTTTTCCACTGGGTGCAAACACCACGGCGACCAAAGTTTTTGAAGCACAAGACGCTATTAAAAATGGTGCTGATGAAATTGATATGGTCATCAACATCAGTTGGCTTAAAGATAAATTTTATGACAAACTTGAAAGTGAAATTACAACTATTAAAAAAGCAATTGAGAATCATATCTTAAAGGTTATTGTCGAAATCAGTTTATTAACCGATGATGAAATCGTTAAAATCAGCCAAATCGTCTCTAATGCTAATGCGGATTTCATTAAAACTTCAACAGGATTTGGTAATCACGGTGCAACTTTAGAAGCCGTGCAACTTATGAAAGCCAATATTTCAAGTCAAGTCCAAATCAAAGCTTCAGGTGGTATTAGAGATTACAAAACTGCCAAAGCCTATATCGATTTGGGCGTTACTCGACTCGGGACATCTTCGGGTGTTGAAATTGTTAAAGGCAAAAATTCAACCAAAACTTACTAAAATTATGAGTGTACACCTCAACGCCAAAAGAGGCGATATTTCAGACAAAGTATTATTGCCTGGTGATCCTTTGCGTGCCAAATGGATTGCTGAAACCTTTTTAGAAAAACCTGTTTGCTACAATACCATAAGAAATATGTTTGGATACACAGGACATTATAAAGGTCAACCAATTTCCGTTCAAGGTACTGGAATGGGAATGCCATCTGCAAGTATCTATATAGAAGAATTGATCAATGACTATGACGTTAAATCTCTTATCAGAGTTGGTAGTGCTGGCTCGCTTCAAAACAATGTCAAATTGAGAGATGTGGTTATAGCAATGTCAGCTTCTACCAATTCATCTTTCAACAAACAACGATTTAATGATGAAGATTACGCACCAACTGCCAATTTTGAACTTTTTCAGAAAGCAGTAGATTATGCAAAATCGCATCATATCAATTTTCACGCAGGCAATGTATTTTCTTCTGACATTTTTTACGCTGACAATAAAGATTATTACAAAGTTTGGGCACAACACAACGTGCTATGTGTTGAAATGGAAGTTACTGCACTCTATACTATAGCTGCAAAATATGGACTCAAAGCTTTAGGAATATTGACCATTTCAGACTCTTTGATTAATGGCTCGCGTACTTCTGCAGAAGAACGAGAGCAGAGTTTTAGCGATATGATACAAATTGCTTTAGACACTATTATCAATTGAAACCTCTTGAGAACAAATCACTTTACAATCAGTTTATAGGATTTTTGAAAATGCCTAATCTGTTTTCAAATTCACAGGTTTTTTCTATCCCATCTTTTGAAACCAATGATTTCAAAACTATCGAATTTGATGATATTGATTTTAAAGCTTTAAACAAACATAAATATCTCGGCAAACGTGCTGAATATTTTATGAAAGCTTATTTAGAGCAAAATAAAAATTACCATCCCATTTATCATAGCTTGCAAATTCAGGATAACAAAACCACCTTAGGCGAATTAGATTTTTTGTTTTATGACCATCAAGAAAACAAATGGATTCACTTAGAATTGATTTGCAAATTCTATGTCTTTACAGGAAAAGAAAACTTTAATAACCTTGACAATTGGATTGGACCAAATTTAAAAGACAGATTAGATTATAAAATTGAAAAACTCAAAACCCATCAATTACAAATTTGTAAAAAACCACAAACACAACAACTACTCAAAAAGTTGAACATTGACGTAGCATCAGTAGAAACGAAAATTTGTTACAAAGCCAAATTATATTTACCGTTTGAATTCAAAAACTTTAATCTAAATCACTTAAATTCTGCATGCGTCAAAGGCAAATATTACAATAATGAAGTTTTTAAAAAATTTAAATTTTCAGAGATGTTGTTTTACGTGCCACAAAAACACGAATGGCTATGTCAACCTGAAACTAACACTCAATGGTATGATTTTAAAAAAGCCCAAAACATTTTAAAACCAAGTATAAAAGAAAAGCGTTCTCAAATGATTTGGCGAAAAACTAAAACCGACGAGTTTTTTGAAGATGTTGTGGTTTGGTGGTAATTAGGTTATCCTCATTCTTCGTTCGAAATGACAAAATTTGCCAAAAAAAAGATGTAATCATCTGATTTAAAGCTTTCTGTAAATTAAACTCACGTGAGTTTAATTTTTTTTAAGGCTCCTTTTTTTGATAACCAAAAGCATAGTATGTAATGAAATAAAAGAAATCTGAAATAATGTCAATAATCCTAAAAGGCAATAATGTCACAGCCTTAAATAAAACATATAATAATTGGACAAGGCTTTATTTTGCTACAAAGATATGTATATTTGGCATTCTGAAGATTTAGGTTTATGCAAGATATCTCTACAGTTACTATTTTCATCATTATTGCGAATGTTTTGTTGTCATTCAAAGGCTTTAATGATGATTTGTTTTTTCATAAATATTGTTTCAAAATAGGTGCTATTCAACAAGGCGAGTATTTACGTGTTTTGACTTCTGCTTTCTTACATATCAATACGACTCATCTGTTAGTAAATATGTTGACCTTATATTTCTTTGCCAATTCTGTTATTGCATATCTTGGTGTAACGGGTTTTTTAGGGGTGTATTTTGGAAGTTTATTGCTCGGAAATATGTTGTCTTTGTATTTTCATAAAGACGAGCCTCAATATACAGCTGTTGGTGCAAGTGGAGCAGTAGTTGGAGTTTTGTATGCTTCAATTTTGTTAAGACCTGATATGATGTTAGGTTTGTTTTTTTTTATTCCATTGCCTGCTTATGTATTTGGGATTGGCTATTTATTATACTCCATTTGGGCTATGAAACGCGGTCAAGACAATATCGGACATGATGCCCATTTTGGCGGTGCCATGGGTGGATTTTTTATTACAATAATCCTTTCTCCTTGGGTATTAACCGAACATTTTTTGATGGTTGTCCTGTTAACAATTCCTATTGTTTTGCTTTTTGTGTTGAAAAAAATGGGTAAACTTTAAATGGAAAGTTTCTAATTTAACCTGATTACTACTATAATAAGCTAACAATCTATTTTAGGTAATTTCAATATTTAAAGACCTTTGCATAAAAAGCGATTATCAAAGGTATCAATTTCTGATTTTTTAAAGTTTTCTATCAAGAGAAATGTCAATAGGCAATACTAAAATCAAAACTTATTCCTTAAAAAACTGATTTTGAAACCCGATTAAATACAATTTTGTTTTGGCACGTGTACATGCGGTGTAAAGCCATCTCAAGCTGTTTTGATCAAGACCTTCTGGCATATAGGGTTGTTCTACAAAAACGGTATTCCATTGACCACCTTGCGATTTATGGCAGGTCATCGCATAACTGAATTTGACTTGTAAGGCATTAAAGAATTCGTTGTTTTTGACTTTTAAAAATTGCTTGTATTTTGATTTGATGTCCGCATAGTCTTTTAACACTTCTTGATACAACTTCTGAGATTCTTCAAAAGGTAAAGAAGGCGTATTCATTTCAAGTGTGTCTAAAATAATCACAGTTTCAAAAGCATTCATCTCTGGATAATCAACCATTTGGGCTTTAATTTTGGCAAATCGAAAACCATACAAATCAAAAATTCCTCTAATTTTAAGGATTTCTATAATATCACCATTAGCGATAAAACCAGCTTGAGAAGTAGGTTTAACCCAAAAATAGTTGTTTTTGACCACCATCAAAAAATCACCAACGGCAATTTCGCCTTCGCGCATCAAAATTTTTTGCCTGATTTGTTGATTGTATTGATTGGCACGTTTGTTAGAACGCACAACAATAGCGGTTTCTTCGTGACCATCACTTTCATAAGCGGTATTGATAGCATCCATAATTTCGTAGCCGTCAATCAATCTTACAAGGTCATTTTGTTGTTTTAAATTGAATTGAAATTGTTCAGGAAATTCGTTTTGTAGCCCATTACGCATATTTGTTGCATTGCGTAAAATGCCACTGTCAAGTTGTTGTCTGACCACTTTTGTAAGCTCAATATGAATAACTTCTGTATGAAATTTTGTGCTTAAAATATCTTGATCTAAAGCAGGACTAAGCTCAGCTTTAACAGGAGGTAATTGTGCAGTATCACCAATTAGTATCAACCGACAGTTTTCACCGCTAAACACAAATTCTATTAAATCGTCAAGAAGTGAATTGCCACTAAACAAGTCATCTCCAGATGAAAAATCAGGAATCATTGAGGCTTCATCTACAATAAAAACCGTGTTTTTAAATTTGTTTTCTTTTTGAACAAAGTTAACGCCACCTTTGTTGTTTTTTTGAGGAAAGTAAATACGTTTATGCATGGTTTGAGCTGGTCTGTTAGAGTAGTTGCTCATCACTTTTGCCGCTCTTCCTGTTGGAGCCATTAATGAAGCCTTTAATTTTAATTTGGAAAGATTTTTGACAACGGTAGATATAATTGTTGTTTTTCCAGTACCAGCATAGCCTTTGAGTAAAAATATTTGTTCGTTATTTTCATTGATTAAAAATTTTGAAAGATGCTTTAATGCTGTAGTTTGGTCTGGTGTAGGAGAGTAAGCAAAATCATTTATTAAATTTTTGTAAAGTTCGTTTTCTTTCATAATCAATGTTTTCAAAGGAAATACTTTTCAAATTAAGGAAATATTATTGAATTTAAAGTATAAATCTTTTTGATTTAAAAAAAAATTGTAGATTTGTCTCAAGTCTAAAACTTATATTATAAATTATGAAAGTAGTTTTTCAGATTGTTTTATGGATAGCAATTGCGGTACTCGTATATTTAAATTACAAATCGATTTACGGTCCAGTCGAGTTTAATAAAGAAAAAGAAAAGCGTTATGCTAAGGTCATTAGTAAAATGGATAAAATCCGTAAAGCCCAGTTGGCATATCGAGAAGTAACAGGCAAGTTTACAAGCACTTTTGACAGTTTAACAAGATTTGTTGACACTGCTGAATTTGTCTTGACTCAAAGACGAGATACAACTTACCTTGATAAAGAATATCTCAAAACTTATGGCGTAGATAGAATGATTGAAGATGTTGTTATTGACACTCTTGGAACTATAAAAGTTAAAGATTCTTTATTTAAAAATTATGACTATTCTAAATTAGAAATTGTACCAACCACTAAAAATGCCAAATTTGAAATGGATGCTGGATACATCACAGTCAATAAAAATAAAGTTCCTGTCTTTGAAGCTAAGGTTAATAAGTCGGTTGTGTTAGATGGTCTTGATCCAGATTTGATTGTTCAAGAAAAACAAACGATATCTGTTGATGGGGTAAATGGAGCTTATATAAAAGTAGGTTCTATGAATGAAGTGAAAACCAGTGGAAACTGGCCAATAAATTATGTTAAACAAGAGTAATACAGATTTTAATAATTTTAAACAATTATCCATCTTGATCAGTCAGGATGGATTTTTGTTTTATTTACACCACGATAAACCCGAACAATCTATGTCTTTAGAGGTACAAGACATAACAGATGTTTTAAATTCTAAAAGTTTAAATTTATTTCAAACACGCTTTGATGAGATTACAAAAAGTTATGAATTTAAAACGCTAAAGTTGGCCTTTTCAAATGCTTTTTACGCTTTAGTACCTGAAGATTATTATCAAGACAACGCCAAAGCAGATTATTTAAAATATAATGTCAAATTGTTTGAAGAAGACCAGATTGTTGCAGATCATATCCCATCAATCAATGCTTACCAAGTTTATATACCATTGATGAATTATCACAATGCCGTTTTAGACCAAGTTGAAGAATTTGAATATGAACACTTTACAAATGCTTTAATCAAACAATCTTATCTGAAGTCCTTTGATTCTGCTCAACAGCTTAAGGTTTATGTCCAAAAAAGCCACATCAATGTTATAGCACAAGAAGGTCAAAAGTTTAAATTGTGCAATACTTTTAATTACGAAACAGACTTAGATTTGGTGTATTATGTTTTATTTTGCGTAGAAGAACTAAAATTTAATCAACGTGAAATGCAATTAGAATTATATCACGATTCAAAAGATACAACTTGGCTGGAAATTATTAAACGATACATATTGAATGTAAAATGCAAGCAAAAAAACCTTGCTGCTTTTATCGTTTAACTATTGTTTTTATAACTAAAGTAAAAGCTATTAGCTTAAAGCTAAACACCAACAAACATGCGAATTATCTCAGGGCAATTTAAAAGTCGTAGAATAAACGCTCCAAAACATTTACCCGTAAGACCTACCACAGATAGAGCTAAAGAGGCTTTGTTTAATATTTTATATCACAAATACCAACTCGATAGGCTAAAAGTTTTGGACTTATTTGCAGGTATAGGTTCCATTACATTTGAATTTGCTTCTCGAGGAACAACGGAAATTACTGCGGTAGATCAAAACAAAGGCTGTACCGATTTTATCGATTATACTGCTGAACAACTTAATATAAACATCAGTATTAAAACACAAGAAGTTATCCACTTTTTGAAAACATCAGATGAAACTTATGATATCATCTTTGCCGATCCGCCTTATGATTTAACCATAGAAGAATTTTATACTTTAATTGATACCGTTTTAGACTATAATCATCTCGCCAAACAAGGTATTTTAATTGTTGAACATTCAAAACATACTGATTTGTCAGAGCATACAAATTTTGAAGAACAACGCAAATATGGCCATTCAGTGTTTTCGTGGTTCAGTTATTAAAAAATAAAACAAGCCTATAAGCCGGATTCTGTTTCCGCCTTGACGGAATCTTATCATTTATCTAGAATTTAGATTGCTCTAAATCTCAAGCTACCAACCCTCCAAGATCAAGCGTGCCACTTTCAAGCCTTGGTTTACATGGTATTGCACCGCATAGAGTTTACCTGATTTCACTACAGCCTAACTGTACTTGCTTTCTGTTGCACTTGTCCAATCCTGATTATTTATCAAGATGACGGGCGTTACCCGCTATGCTGCACTATGGTGTCCGGACTTTCCTTACTGACATTAATCGTCAGTGCGATAAGACGGCTTGTTTTATGGTGAAGAAACTAAAGATTAAGCCGATTCTTGCTCTTGTTCTTGCTTGCGTTTTTTGTTCTCTCTTAAACGTTCTTTTAGAGAACCGCTAATCCAATATGGCAAAATAGCAGTTAAGAAAATTAATAACCAAAACCCTATAGTAAGAATGGTTAAAAACAAAATAAACCCAAGATATTGATCAAACTCAAACATAATTGCTAAAATTTGTTACAAATATAAATGTTTTTAATTAATATAAACATCTTAAAGGCACACAAAATTTAATGCATTAAAATTTATAATTTTATATTCTCAATTCAATTTTTAGCTCGACTTTAGTTAAATTTGTGGAGCAAAAACTCAGCATTATGAAATATAGAATAGAAAAAGATACTATTGGTGAAGTCAAAGTTCCAAAAGATAAACTTTGGGGAGCACAAACAGAACGTTCACGTAACAATTTTAAGATAGGTCCACAAGCATCTATGCCTTTAGATATAGTTTATGGCTTTGCTTATCTCAAAAAAGCCGCAGCTTATACCAATGCTGAATTAGGAGTTTTGAGCGAAGACAAACGAGATTTAATCGCCCAAGTTTGTGATGAAATTTTAGAAGGTCAACACGATGACCAATTCCCTTTAGTTATTTGGCAAACGGGATCAGGCACACAAAGCAATATGAATGTCAACGAAGTTATAGCCAATCGTGCTCATATTATAACAGGAAAAACCTTAGGCGAAGGTGAAAAAACTTTACAACCTAATGACGATGTCAATAAATCTCAATCTTCTAATGACACTTTTCCTACAGGAATGCATATTGCGATTTATAAAAAACTTATAGAAAACACCATTCCTGGGGTTCAACATCTCCGAAATACTTTAGACCGTAAAGCAAAAGACCTTAAAAATGTGGTTAAAATAGGACGAACTCATTTTATGGATGCCACACCTTTAACTTTAGGTCAAGAGTTTAGCGGTTATGTAGCTCAATTAGACTTTGGATTAAAAGCATTAAAAAACACCCTACCACATTTACAAGAGTTAGCTTTAGGAGGTACTGCAGTGGGAACAGGATTAAATACACCAGACGGATATGATGTTAAAGTCGCTGAATATATTTCAAAATTTACTGGTTTTGAATTTAAAACCGCACAAAACAAATTTGAAGCCTTAGCAGCACATGATGCTTTAGTAGAAACTCATGGTGCTTTAAAACAACTCGCAGTTTCATTGAATAAAATCGGAAATGATATTAGAATGTTATCTTCTGGTCCACGCAGTGGAATTGGCGAAATTATTATTCCAGCCAACGAGCCTGGTTCATCTATTATGCCTGGAAAAGTAAATCCAACACAGTGTGAAGCTTTAACTATGGTTTCTGCTCAAGTCATAGGAAATGATGTTGCGGTAAACGTCGGTGGTATGCAAGGTCAATTTGAACTCAATGTGTTTAAGCCTGTTATGGCAGCAAACCTTTTACAAAGTGCTGAACTCATTGGCGATGCTTGTATGTCTTTTGCAGATAATTGTGTGATTGGTATTGAAGCTAATCAAGAACGCATTGATGAACTGCTCAACAATAGCCTGATGTTAGTAACAGCTTTAAACACCAAAATAGGCTATTACAAAGCCGCAGAAATTGCCAACAAAGCCCATAAAGATGGTTCAACACTTAAAGAAGCAGCTATTAACCTCGGTTATTTGACAGCTGAAGAATTTGACGAATGGGTCAAACCTGAAAAAATGATTGGTGATTTGAGCAAAACATTTTAGGATGAAAAATATTTTAATCTTATTTGTTTTACTGGGGTTTGCCAAAAGTTTAATCTCATGCAAAAAAACTGATTCGTCAAAACCTATGGCTTTAAAAACATATAAATTTGACCTACAAGGTCATCGCGGAGCGAGAGGAATTTTGCCCGAAAATAGTCTTCAAGCTTTTCAAAAAGCCATAGATATTGGAGTGAATACTTTAGAGCTTGATGTTGTGATTTCAAAAGATTCTATGGTGGTTGTTTCACATGATGCTTATATGAACCCTGAGATTTGTTTAAATGCTCAAGGTCAAAAAATATCAGATTCATCTCAGTTTAATCTTTACAAGATGAATTATGAAGACATAAAAACCTTTGATTGTGGAAGTTTACAACATCCTAATTTTCCTGAGCAAAAACCTCTCAAAACTCATAAGCCTTTATTATCTGAGGTTATCAAAATGACAACAGATAATCTGAAAAAAAAAGGAACACGTGTTTCACTTAATATCGAAATTAAGTCGTCTCCAGAAACCGATGGTGTTTATCATCCTAAACCTGATGTGTTTGCAGATTTGGTTATAAAAACGATAAAAAACGAATTGATTCCTTTAAATAAAATTAATATTCAAAGTTTTGATAAGCGTGTTGTGAGGTATGTTATTGACCATTATCCCGAAATCTCTACTGCTTATTTGGTAGAAAATGGAAGCTTTTATGAGAATTTACAAGATTTAGGTAAAACACCACAAATTTATAGTCCATATTTTAAAACCCTTGATAGTTTAGATGTTAAACAAGCCCATAACAGTGGTGTCAAAGTAATTCCATGGACAGTAAACGAAATCAGCGATATGCAAAACTTATTAGAACTTGGCGTTGATGGTCTCATTACTGATTATCCAAATCGTGCAAAAGCTTTACAAAGCTCTAATTAGTCATTCTTTTTAGCTTTTATCATTTGCTCCAGCATATCCCATAGTTCTTCTGGCACTTGTTCTAATAGGTTAAACTGTCCCGCACCTTTTAGCCATTCGCCACCATCTATAGTCACCACTTCACCGTTGAGATATTCTGCAAAATCAGACAGAAGATAAGCTGCTAGATTAGCCAATTCTTGATGATTGCCAACACGCTGAAGAGGCACTTTTTTGGATAAATCAAATTTTTCTTTGAGGTCGCCAGGTAAAAGTCTGTCCCAAGCACCTTTAGTAGGAAAAGGTCCAGGTGCAATGGCATTAAACCGAATGCCATATTTAGCCCATTCAACAGCTAAGGATCGCGTCATAGCAAGAACCCCAGCTTTGGCGGTTGCACTTGGCACAACATAAGCTGAACCTGTCCAAGCATAAGTCGTGACAATATTTAAAACCACTTTTTGTTTTTCTTTGAGTTCTATCCACTTTTTGCCAAAAGCTAAAGTGCAGTTTTTACTACCTTTTAAAACAATATCAATAATGGTATCAAACGCATTGGCAGACAAACGTTCAGTAGGTGAAATAAAATTTCCAGCAGCATTGTTCAGCAAACCATCAATACGGTCAAAATGCTTGATGCTATCATCTCTCATTTTACAAACGGCATCATAATCCCTAACATCGCATTGTAGAGCGAGGACTTCGCTTCCTGTTTCATCCTCAAGTTCTTTGGCAGTATTTTTTAATTTGTCCAGATTTCGTGAAGTGATGACTACTTTAGCACCGAGTTCTAACAGATAGCGAGTCATAGATTTGCCGAGTCCGCTACCGCCGCCAGTAACGACGTAATTTTTTCCTTTGAGAGCATCATCTCTGAGCATTTTGTCTTGATATGCCATAATTTGTTTATATTTAGTCGGGAATGGTTTTTATAAGAATTTCTAATAAATCTATAGCAGCTTGGCTAATTTTGGTTCCTGGACCAAAAACTGCAACTGCACCAGCATCAAACAAAAATTCATAATCTGCTGAGGGAATCACACCACCAACAATCACCATAATATCTTCTCGACCTAAGTCTTTAAGAGCTTTGATGACTTCAGGAACAAGGGTTTTATGACCTGCAGCAAGAGAAGACACGCCGAGCACATGCACGTCATTTTCAACGGCTTGTTGGGCGGCTTCTTGTGGGGTTTGAAACAGTGGACCAATATCGACATCAAAACCGAGGTCGGCATAGCTTGTTGCAACAACTTTTGCACCTCTATCGTGACCGTCTTGTCCCATTTTGGCAATCATAATGCGAGGTCTTCGACCTTCAAGTTCTGCAAATTTGTCGGCCAATTGTTTGGCTTTTTCAAAAGTTTGATCTGTTTTCATCTCTTTACTATAAATGCCACTAAAAGATTGAATTTCTGCTTGATGCCTTCCGTATTCACGTTCTAAAGCATCGCTGATTTCTCCTAAGGTTGCTCTTTGTTTTGCCGCTTGCACAGCAATTTCTAACAAATTACCTTGACCGCTTTTTGCGGTTTGATAGAGTTTTTCAAGTGTTTTTTGCACTTGTTTTTCGTCTCTTTCGGCTTTTAATTTTTTTAGTTTTTCTATCTGTTGCAACCTTACTTTTTGGTTATCAACTTCTAGGGTTACAATAGGGTCTTCTTTGTCGAGACGATAACTGTTAACCCCTATAATTTTGTCTTGACCTGAATCAATCTTGGCTTGTTTTTTAGCGGCAGCTTGTTCTATACGCAATTTGGGAATACCTTTTTCAATGGCTTTGGTCATTCCGCCAAGAGACTTAATTTCTTCAAGGTGTTTCCAAGCACGTTTGGCGATGTCGTCAGTCAATTTTTCAACGTAATAACTACCAGCCCAAGGATCGACGGTTTTTGTAATTTGGGTTTCTTCTTGTAAATAGATTTGCGTGTTTCTCGCTATACGTGCAGAAAAATCTGTGGGTAAAGCAATGGCTTCATCTAAAGCGTTGGTATGTAAACTTTGTGTACCGCCAAAAGCTGCAGCTGTAGCTTCAATACAAGTTCTCGCAACATTGTTAAACGGGTCTTGTTCTGTGAGTGAATAGCCACTGGTTTGGCAATGCGTTCTTAAAGCTAAAGACTTTGGATTTTTAGGATTAAATTGTTTGACCAACTTTGCCCAGAGCATTCTGGCAGCTCTCATTTTGGCGATTTCCATAAAATGATTCATACCAATGCCCCAAAAAAATGACAATCTTGGTGCAAAACTATCAATATCCATTCCTGCATCTAAGCCTGTTTTGATGTATTCTAAACCATCGGCAAGCGTGTAAGCCAATTCAATATCGGCTGTAGCACCGGCTTCTTGCATATGGTAGCCTGAAATACTAATGCTATTAAATCTTGGCATATTTTGAGAGGTGTATTCAAAAATATCGGCAATGATTTTCATTGATGGCGTTGGCGGATAAATATAGGTGTTGCGCACCATAAATTCTTTTAGAATATCGTTTTGAATGGTGCCAGAGAGTTGTTCAGATTTTACGCCTGTTTCATGGGCTGTAGCAATGTAAAATGCCATTATGGGCAAAACTGCCCCATTCATAGTCATTGAAACGGACATTTGGTCTAAAGGAATTTGATCAAATAAGACTTTCATGTCTTCAATGCTGTCAATGGCTACGCCAGCTTTACCGACATCGCCTACTACGCGTTCGTGATCGCTATCGTAACCGCGATGTGTTGGTAAATCAAATGCCACAGAAAGTCCTTTTTGACCGGCTTTAAGGTTGCGGCGATAAAAAGCATTGCTTTCTTCGGCTGTTGAAAAGCCCGCATATTGGCGAATTGTCCACGGACGACCAACATACATACTGGAATATGGGCCACGCAAATAGGGTGGAATACCAGCTGCAAAATTTAGATGCTCAAGCGATTGAATATCATTTTGAGTATATCGATTTTTAATTTCAATTTTTTCATTCGTCAAAAATTTTTCATCAGACTTTGAGGTCTCATCAAAATCGAAATTGAGTTTTATGTTGTTGATATCTTTTGCCATAATCAAGCTGTCTTTAAATGTTTTCTTGAGAAAGTCTTTGTTGTTCTAGTTGTTCTGCAATACGACGTTTTGTGATAGGTTTTAAAAGGGTTTTGCGTTTGTGTTTTGTTGGAAATATATTTTTTTCTAATTGTTCTTTCATTTTGTCGTCTTCATTTTCAAAAACGTTCACGCCAACGAGTTTTAATTTTTTATTTTTAAATTGTTCTAAAGATTTTGAAAATTGTTGGTCAATTTTTTCTTGTATTTTTCCATCAAATAATTGTTGGATAAATCCATTAGATTTTTCTATAGATTTAAAGAGTTCTAAAGCTTTTTCTGATAAGGCATTCGTCAGATAATCAACATAATAACTGCCGTCTGAAGGATTGCTAACTTTGTCAAAATAACTTTCATTTTTAAGAATCAAGAGTTGATTTCTCGCAATGCGTTGGCTAAATTCGTTGTTGTTTTTAAAAATCTTGTCATAAGTGGTGTTGCAGACCAAATCGCTTCCACCAAGAATTGCACTCATACATTCTGTAGTTGTTCTGAGCAAATTGACATTATAGTCGTAAATGCTCATGTGATGTTGTCCAGGTTCAGAAATTATTTTGAGTTTGTATTTGATATTTTTGTATTTGCAAATGCTGTTTACTAAAACTCTTAAAGCCTTCAGTTTTGCTATTTCAAAAAAATAATTTGGTCCAATACCACAAAAGATATAAAGTTTTAAAGTTTGAATTTCACTAAAATCCAATGCTTTAAAATAGCTGTTGAGGTGAGCGATAGAGTAGGCGAGTTGTTGTGTGATATTGGCACCTGAGTTGTGGTATAGTCGAGAATCAATATTTAAACTGCTCGATTTTTCAACAAAATTTTGAAGTAAACTAAAATCTTTGTCTTGACTTTTTAACCAATTTCCTGTTTGTGCTAAATGGTGAATAGGATCAAATTTGTAGATTAAATTTTTTTGGGATTCAAAATTAAATTGCTCAGGTTGGTCAATTTCTAATATTAATGGCAAGTTTAGATTGCTTATATTTTCAGGTAATTGGTCTGATTTTATCCAAAACGCTTCAGCACCTTTTGATTTGAATTGGTCTAAATTTTCTAAATCATCAGTTTTTTCAGTAATCAACCATTGTTGAGGAGAAGGAATAATGAGTTTTTGATGCGAATCTTGATGATAAAAAGGTTTGATATCAATGCCTTCGTCAGTTGAAGTCAACATTGTTTGGTTGTAATCTTTTCCTTTGAGGTCAGCTTGAATTTTTTGTTTCCAAGTTTTTTCAGATACAGGCTTAAATTCTTCAAAAAGTTGTTTTGGCATAATTTATTTATTTAGACTGTCTTCATATTTGATGATAAATACGTCTTCGTTTTCACGTTTCATAAAATAAGTTTCTCTGGCAAATTTTTCAATTTCTACAGAATCTTTTAAGGTTTTTAAAGTTTTTTTATCCTTTTCAATTTCAGATTTGTAGTAGTTGATATTGTTTTCAATCTCATTGATTTCATCGTTTAATTTTTGGTGAGTTAGCCAAGAATTGGTATCAAAAAACAGCATCCATACCGTAAATACAAGTAATACAAAAATGTATCTATTGGTCAGGATTTTAAACCAAGTTTTTTGTTTTAGGCTTTTCCACTTCATATGGATAAAGATACAAAATTAGATGAGACGTTCTTTGATAATAGTTTGAACAATTTCAACCGCAACATTATTGTATTTATTGTTAGGAATAATAATGTCTGCAAACTCCTTTGTTGGCTGGATAAATTCAATATGCATTGGTTTTAGGGTATTTTGGTATCGATCTAAAACTTCGTCAAGATTTCTACCGCGTTCTGCAATATCTCTTTTAAGTCGTCTAATAAGGCGTTCATCCGAATCGGTTTGGACATAAATTTTGATATCCAACATTTCGCGAATAGCAGGATTGGTTAGGATTAAAATTCCTTCAACAATCATCACTTTTCGGGGTTGAGTGGTTTTGGTTTGACCTGTTCGGTTGTGGGTTTTGAATGAATAGATAGGTTGTTCAACATGTTGTCCAGATTTCAGGGTCTTGAGGTGTTTGACTAAGAGTTCAAAATCTATAGATTGTGGGTGATCAAAGTTGATGTTTTTTCGCTCTTCAAAGCTGAGATGCGAGGTATCTTTGTAATAAGAATCTTGATAAATCACATCAACTTCATCATGTTGAAGTTCGTCTAAAATGTGGTTGACAACAGTAGTTTTGCCACTTCCTGTTCCACCCGCAATTCCAATGGTAAGCATTTGATAAAATTTGTGTAAAAGTAATACACTTCAATGAAATTTGAAATTGAAAATGCTGTGATGTAAGAAAAAATATATCAGTTATAATATCCTTCAGATATTATTATAAAAAAATAGAGAAACTTATAAAAATCAGATGGCTTCCTTTACGTTTTTATCCGTTTGTTTTTCTGCATATTTCATTGCAGCATCTCTGACCCATTTACCATTTTCCCAAGCTTTTTTTCGTGCATTTAAGCGTTGTTTGTTGCATTTGCCATGACCTTTAACAACTTGCCAAAATTCATCCCAATCAATTTTACCAAAGTCGTAATGACCAGTTTTGTTGTTATATTTTAAATCATTATCAGGAATTTTAAGTCCAAGAATATCAGCTTGTGGCACAGTTTGATCTATAAATTGTTGACGCAATTCGTCGTTGGTTTTGCGTTTTAATTTCCATTTCATAGATTGCTCGGTATGGGTAGATTGATCATCTGTTGGACCAAACATCATCAGCGATGGCCACCACCAACGATTTAAAGCATCTTGAGCCATGTCTTTTTGCTCTTTGGTTCCATTACAAAGTGTGAGCATAATTTCGTAACCTTGTCGTTGATGAAAGCTTTCTTCTTTACATACTCTAACCATGGCTCTAGCATAGGGACCAAAAGAGGTGTTACACAAAGGCACTTGATTGATGATTGCAGCACCGTCAACTAACCATCCAATGGCACCGATATCAGCCCAAGTTAGTGTAGGATAATTAAATATGCTGGAATATTTAGCTTTTCCTGAGTGGAGTTGTTCAAAGAGTTCTTCACGCGATACCCCTAAAGTTTCGGTTGCAGAATACAGATAAAGTCCGTGACCAGCTTCATCTTGGACTTTGGCTAAAAGGGCAACTTTTCGTCTTAAAGACGGTGCTCTAGTGATCCAATTGCCTTCAGGTAACATACCTACAATTTCTGAATGTGCATGTTGAGAAATTTGTCTGATATGTGTTTGGCGGTATTTTTCTGGCATCCAGTCTTTAGGTTCAATTTTCTCGTCATTAGCAATTTTTGCTTCAAAAATTTGTTCTAAATTTTTAACTTTTTTTGAACTCATGTTTTTTTTCTTTAAAGATTATACATCAAAATCTAATACAATTTTAGGAGTTGTAGGAATGGATTGGCAACTTAAAATGAAATTATTATTTAATTCATCTTTTTCTAAAGCATAATTAACTTTCATTTCAACTTTTCCTTCTTTAATTTTACATTTACAGGTGCTACAAACTCCACCTTTACAGGCATAAGGCAAATCGGCACCAGCATTTAGAGCAGCGTCTAGAATATTGTCGTCGTCCTTTTGCATTTCAAAATGAAACTCTTTACCAGCATCTAAAATAGTTATTGAAGTAGAGCCTTTTCTGCTTTGCCTTACTTTATCTACTCTTTTTTTATCGGCTTTTGATAAACCTGTTACAAACAATTCATAATGAATTTTTTCTTTAGGAAAACCTAAATCAGACAATTGGTCACGAATGGTGAAAATCATAGATTCAGGACCGCAAATAAAACATTCATCTATGGTGTTTAGGTTTAAAATGGTATCGGTTAATTGTTTGATTTTTTCTGAGGTAAATCGACCATTAAACAATTCAATATCTCTATTTTCTCGAGTTAGAAAATAGAATAATTCAAATCTTCCAAAGAACTTATTTCTAATCTGCTCTAATTCTTCTTTAAATATAATAGATTTTGCGTTTTTATTCAAATAAAATAGCCTACAATTTGAATTTGGTTCATTTTTTAGGTAGGTTTTAATCATTGATATGATTGGTGTAATACCACTACCAGCAGCAAAAAACAAATAATTTTTGGATTGTTTAGGCTTAGATTTTAAACCAAATTCTCCACTTGGAGGCATGACTTCTATGCTATCTCCTTTTTTTAAATAAGTATTGATATAGGTTGAAAACTTACCATTTGGTATTTGTTTTACAGCTACTTTCCATTCCTTGTCCAGCGGACTGCTACAAAGAGAGTATGATCGTCTTAAATCTTCTTGATTTATCTCTTTTTTTAGGGTTAGGTGTTGACCTGGATTAAACTGAAATTTCTGTTTTAAATCTTCAGGAATATCAAATGAGACAACAGTGCAGTTGTTTGTTTCTTTAGATATTTCTTTAACTTGTAAAGGGTAAAATTTTGACATATCAAATTTATGGTATTCAAAACTAACAAATGTTAGTTTAAAAAGCAAATACACTTTTAAAGATTAACGGTATTTAAAAAATATTGACTTCAGGACTTAATTTAATATCAAAATTTTGAAGTACAGTATTTTGAATTTTTTTTGAGAGTTCTAATATATCTTTACCACAGGCATTGCCATGATTTACAAGAACTAGTGCTTGGCGGTTATGAGTGCCTGCATCGCCATCGCGATAACCTTTTAAACCTGATTGCTCAATTAACCATCCAGCAGGAATTTTTATGCTGTTATTATCAATTTTGTAGTGAGGTATGTTGGGGTGTTGATGTTTGAGTTTTTCAAATTGTAATTTGTTTACAATTGGATTTTTAAAGAAACTTCCAGAGTTACCAATTTGTTTAGGGTCTGGTAGTTTAGATTGTCTTATTGCAATAACGGCTTGAGCAATATCTTTGGGTTGTGGTTTTGAAACTTTCATTTTGTTGAGTTCGTTTTCTATTGCACCGTAGTCTGTTTTTAAATCATGGTGTTTTTTTGTTAATTTAAAACGAACTTTTGTAATGATATAGATATCTTTTAATTCTTGTTTAAACACAGATTGTCTGTAACCAAATTTGCAATCTTGTTTTGTAAATGTTTTTAATGCAAGCGTTTGTCTGTGAATAGCTTCACAAGATACAAATACATCTTTTAATTCTCTACCATAGGCACCAATATTTTGAATAGGAGCAGAGCCAACTTTGCCTGGTATAAGGGCTAGGTTTTCTAAACCGCCAAAACCTTGATTTATAGTCCACATCACAAAATCATGCCAAACTTCACCAGCATCTGCATCAATAATAATGTGATTATTTTTTTCGTCAACTATTTTTTTTCCTTTGGTGTTGATATGAATAACAGTTTTAGAAATATCTTTGGTCAATAGCATATTGCTTCCGCCACCCAAAACAAAAATTTCTTCTGTATAAAAGCGTTTTAAAATATGCTTCAATTCTTCAAAATTTTCTACACTAATATATTGTTTAGCTTTAACATCAATGCCAAAAGTGTTATTGTTTTTGAGAGAAAAGTTTGTTTTAGTAACCATCTATTTTTGATATTCTTCGAGAGCTATTTTCAATAAATTAATAGATTTTATGAGTTTGCTTTGTTCGAGTACATAAGCAATTCGAATTTGATTGAGCCCTGTGTTAGGTGTAGAGTAAAAACCAGCAGCGGGAGCAACCATAATTGTTTCGCCTTCATATTCAAATTTTTCAAGAAGCCATTGAGCAAAATGTTCTGTGTTTTCTACAGGGAGTTCTACAACGCAATAAAAAGCACCTTTTGGGTTAGCTACTTTCACGCCTTTTATGGTTTCAAGACCTTTAACAAGGGTGTTTCGTCTTTTTGTGTATTCTGCATTGATAGATTCAAAATATTGGTCATCAACATCTAACGCGGCTTCGCTGGCAATTTGAGCCAAAGTCGGTGGACTGAGACGAGCTTGAGCAAATTTCATGGCAGTTTTCATCAGGTCTTTATTTTTTGAAACTAAGCATCCGATACGTGCTCCACACATTGAAAATCGTTTTGAAACCGAATCAACCATAATGGCATGGTTTTTTAAGCGTTCAAGACTCATTATAGAGTGGTGTTTATGACCATCATAGGTAAATTCTCTATAAACTTCGTCAGCGAGAATAAAAATATCGTGTTTCAATGCCAAATCAGCTATGGCTTCAATTTCTTCTTTTGTGTATAAATATCCCGTTGGGTTTCCTGGATTACACAGCAAAATGGCTTTGGTTTTATTTGTAATTTTTGATTCAAATTCGGTTATTGGAGGAAGTGCAAAATTATTGTCTAAATTAGAAGTTACAGGTACTACTTTGACTCCACAAGCGGTTGAGAATCCGTTGTAATTTGCGTAAAAGGGTTCGGGTATTATAATTTCATCTCCAAAGTCTGTGATGCTTCCCAGAGCAAAAGACAAGGCTTCACTACCGCCAGTTGTAACAATTAGATTATCTTCGTTTATGTTTATGCCGTTGTTTGAGTAATATCTGACAAGCTTGTTTATATAACTGCTAAATCCTTGGGATGGACTATAAGAAAGGATTTCTATGTCAGTCTCTTTTACAGCATTAATAGCTTTTTGAGGTGTTTTGATGTCGGGTTGACCTATATTTAGATAATAAATATGTTTGCCTTCTTTTAAAGCTTGGTCTGCAAATGGTTGAAGTTTTCGTATTGGTGACTCTGGCATAGAAATCCCTTTACTTGAAATTTTTGGCATATATAATTTTTATTGCGAATTTAAAGTTTTAATTTTTGAATGATTAATTTTTATTTCAAAAGATTTTAGTTTTATCATGTTTATGAAAATAATTTCTTTGACACTATTGATTTTTGTGGTGAGTTTTTCTTCGCTTGCACAAAATTATGATGGATTTATTTTTCACAGACCTGGTAAAAGAAAATATAAAATAAACTTTATTGATTACAACAATCTCATCATTGTTAAGGTTAAACTTAACGGTATTCCAATGAATTTTTTATTAGATACAGGTGTTGATAAAACTGTAGTGTTTGGTTTAGATGATATTAACAACCAAATCAAAAATAATTCAAAAAAAATATTGATTAAGGGCGTTTCTAATGCTAAAACCTATGCTTATAAGATGAAAAATAACGAGCTTGAAATAGGAAAACTTAAAGATACTAACCATACGGTTTATGCTATTTTTGATAAAAGCTTTAATGTGTCTGACAAAATTGGGTATCAGGTTCAAGGAATAATAGGTTATGAGTTTTTTAAAACACTAATTGTGAAAATTAATTATATAAAAAACCACTTAAAAGTATATAATCCTCAATTTTTTAGTAAATCTCTCAACAATTATGAAACACTTGATTTGAAATTGTTTAAACAGAAACCTTACATAAGAACCTCGCTTCAACAATACGATATTTGGCGTGAATTTACATTTCTTATTGATACGGGTTCTGGAGATGCTATTTGGGTTCATCCAAAATCTGATGTTAAAATTCCACCTTTGAGTTTTGATGATATTTTAGGTTATGGATTTGCTGATATGATAAAAGGGAAACGGTCTAAAGCTCAAGCTTTTAAATTAGGTTCAAATCTACTAAAACAACCCAAAATAGCCTATCCAGATAGTTTAGCATATACTGGCGTAAGTTTTGCTAAAAATATAGGGGTTTTGGGTTCTGAAATTTTAAGACGTTTTCATTGGATTTTTGATTATAACAATCTAAAAATCTATTTTAAACCAAATCACGATATAGACAAACCTTTTAATTATGATATGAGCGGTCTAATTTTGAAATATGATGGCTACCAACAAATTGTTCAATACCAACATGTCTTTTCCAGAGCTCAAGTTCAACATGATAATTCAACAGGTTATAACAAAGCACAAACTGTTAAGCCTAAATTGATTATAAAGAAAAGACCAATATTGAAAGTTGGTGCTGTAAGGTTGAATTCATCGGCTTTTGAAGCTGGTTTTATTGCTGGTGACCAAATTCTGAAAATTGAAAGTCGTGCGAGTTATCGGTATGATTTAGAAGAAATATTTGAAATTTTAAGCTCAACAGAAGGCAGAGAAATCAGCTTTGTTATAAAACGCGGTGGTAGAACATACACAAAGTCTTTGACCTTAAGAAGCCGATTAAAAGAAGTTGATGATTAAGGCTTAGGCAAGACGCGACCTTTTAAACTTAATGTATATACACTGGGTTTAGCATCGGTAAAAACAGTTATAGTTTTTCGTATCGGACCTGGATTTTCTGTGTTGTAAATCACAACTAATTTGATTTTTTGACCAGGCTTGATAAGGCTATCATCTAGCTTAAATTCAATATTTCTACTATTAGATTTAAGACTTTTTATGACAACATTTTCTTTGCCAGTATTGGTTATATAAAATTCACACTGTGCATGTTCGCCGTATTTTAATGTCCCATAATCTTTTGAATTTGAATCAAATTCTAATTTGCTGATTTTTTGGGCATAAAAAATACTGGTTATTGATAAAAATAAAATCAAAAAATTTGTTTTCATGCTTTTAAATTGAAATCAAATATACTAAAAAAAATGAAATTCAAAATTTATTGAGATTAACAAAGATTAATTTTACAATTTATTAAGCTTATCTGTATTTTTGTCGCTTAAATAAATAATTTATGGCAATAGCATCGTCTTACCAACCTCATGAAGTAGAGCAAAAGTGGTATAAATATTGGATGGAAAACAATTTTTTTCATTCAGAAATCAATGAGAAACCTTCTTATACCATTGTTATTCCGCCACCAAATGTTACTGGTGTTTTGCACATGGGGCATATGCTCAACAATACCATTCAAGATGTTTTGATAAGACGAGCCAGACTCAAAGGTTATAACGCTTGTTGGGTGCCAGGAACCGATCACGCTTCTATTGCTACAGAAGCTAAAGTGGTTGCAAAACTCAAAACAGAAGGCATCCAAAAATCAGATTTGTCTCGTGATGAATTTTTGAAGCACGCTTGGGATTGGACGCAAAACTATGGTGGTCAAATATTATCTCAGCTCAAACGCCTCGGGGCTTCTTGTGATTGGGATCGCCTTAAATTTACGATGGATGATGATATGTATGAGTCTGTCATTCAGGTTTTTATTGATTTGTATAAAAAAGGCTTGGTTTACAAAGGTCATCGAATGGTAAATTGGGATCCCGAAGCCAAAACCACGCTTTCTGACGAAGAAGTTATCTATGAAGAACAACAGGGGTTATTGTATTATGTTCAATATCCAATAGTTGATAGTGATGAAGTTTTGCAAATTGCGACAACCCGACCAGAAACTATTTTTGGCGATACGGCCATTTGCATCAATCCAAACGACAAACGCTTTACTCATCTTAAAGGAAAAAAAGCTATTGTGCCAATTGTTAACCGCGAAATTCCAATCATTTTTGATGAATATGTCGATATGGAATTTGGAACAGGTTGCTTAAAAATAACGCCAGCTCATGATGAAAATGATAAAGCTATTGGAGAAAGACATCAATTGGAAATTATAGATGTTTTTAATGATGATGCAACTTTAAATGCAAATGCCTTAGATTATCAAGGTCAAGATAGATTTGAAGCTAGAAAAACTTTTGCAAAGGCTTTAAAAGAAGAGGGTTTTTTAATTAAAACTGAAAATTATACCAATAAAATAGGTCTATCAGAACGCACCAAAGCCGTTATTGAACCTAAGTTGTCAGAACAATGGTTTTTAAAAATGAAAGATTTAGCACAACCTGCTCTTGATGCTGTGATGAAAGATGAAACGGTCAAACTGTTTCCTTCTAAATTTAAAAATACCTATAAACATTGGCTTGAAAATGTGAGAGATTGGAATATCTCCCGTCAACTTTGGTGGGGTCACCAAATACCAGCCTATTATCTTAAAACATCCAACGGTGTTGACCGAACAAAATTTGTGGTTGCTAAAAATATTGAAGATGCTATAAAACTCGCTCAAGACAAATTTGATAATTCATCAATTTCAAAAGAAGATTTGATTCAAGATGAAGATAGTTTAGATACTTGGTTTTCGTCTTGGCTTTGGCCAATGTCAGTTTTTGACGGTATAAGACATCCCAATAATGAAGAATTCAAATATTACTATCCAACCAAAGATTTAGTTACTGGTCCAGATATTTTGTTCTTTTGGGTAGCACGAATGATTATGGCAGGTTACGAATTTGCAAATCAAAAACCTTTTGACAATGTCTATCTAACGGGTTTGGTTAGAGACAAACAAGGTCGAAAGATGTCAAAATCTTTAGGAAATTCACCCGATGCTATTGGTTTAATCGATGATTTTGGTGCCGATGGGGTTCGCGTAGGTCTGTTATTGAGTAGTGCTGCTGGCAATGATTTACTTTTTGACGAAGCACTTTGCCAACAGGGAAAATCTTTTGCCAATAAAATTTGGAATGCCTACCGTTTAATTGAATCTTGGGAAGTCGATGAAAACATAAATCAACCTGATGCAGCTAAGATTGGGCTTGATTGGTATTCAAACAAATTTCAAGAATGTCTTCACGAAATTGAAGATCATTACTCAAAATATAGAATTTCAGACGTGTTGATGAGTTGTTACAAGTTGGTTTGGAATGACTTCTGTTCATGGCTTTTAGAAATATTAAAACCTGCTTATCAGCAACCTGTTGATGCTAAAACAAAAGCTACTTGCATTCAATTTTTTGAAGATAATCTTAAACTTTTGCATCCATTCATGCCTTTTATCACAGAAGAACTATGGCAAAACATCAAAACACGCCAAGCTGATGAAGCTTTGATTGTTTCTCAATGGCCAGAACAAAAACCTTTTGATAAGGATATCATCAAAAACTTTGATTTAACTGCAGAAGTTATCACACAGGTTCGATCCATTAGAAAGTCAAAAAATATACCTTTTAAAACTTCAATCGATTTAAAAATAGAAAACAAAGAGAACTTTTCAGCAGAATTTGATTGCGTAATCGAGAAATTAGGACATATTGACAATTTGAGTTACGTCAATGAACAACAGGATGGAGCTTTGAGTTTTAGTGTAAAATCTAATGTTTATTACATACCAGTAGAAGGTTCAATAGATATTGAAGCGGAAAAAGAAAAACTTCAAAAAGATTTAGACTATTATCAAGGTTTCCTGAAATCAGTTGATAAAAAATTGTCTAACAAACGTTTTGTAGATAATGCACCTGAACAAGTGGTAGCTAAAGAAAAACAAAAACAAGCTGATGCCATAGCTAAAATTGAAACTTTAAAAGAAAGTCTTGAAAATTTGAAAGGCTAAAATTATATAACAGATATTATAATCAATTATTAAATTGAATTTTAGAATTTTATAAATGTCAATTTTTTGTTTTGACTATCATCAAAAAATTGAAGTGTATCTTCATAAAATTTATATTGTTTTACGTTTTGAATAGCTTGACTTAAAGCTTGTTCAATTGCCATATTTTCACAAGCCATCAAAGTGCTTCGCATTTGTGAAATATCAATAAAATTGTTTTCACTCAAACTATATCTTCCACTCAATCTGTTGCAACCACCTGAGCCAACTACAAGACTGTCTTGAATTTTAAATATCAAGTGAGCTTCGTTTTGTAAAGTTGTTACATCAATAGGTTTGCCATCAATCTCTATGAGTTTCCAATAGGTTTCAAGCCATTGATTTTTTGAAGATAATTTGTTTAAAATAAAGCGTTCTTCAAGGTTTCCAGAAATTCTTTCACCTTTTTGGTCTAAGACGAAAAGCTTATTTTCACCTACTTGATAAGCCTTTTTTTTACTGCTGTCTAAGTATATTTTACTGCCATTATCATTCCATTTAAATTGACCTTTTGTCAAATAAACGCTATCATTTTTACTCAAATATTTCATTGATTTTGTGTAACTCAAATCTTGATTTAATGTGATTTGAGTTTCTATTCCAATACAATCTGCACAAGGTAAAATACCTTTGTAGGTGCCATTCCAGTCTAAAGCATTTCTGCTGTTGTCTGCTATGGGTAAATTTTTGTCAACTGGTTTGGCTTGATCTGTTGATTTAGGATTGTTGCACGACAATAAACACAGATTGACCAGGCATAGAAATAAGTAAACTTTTCTCATTATCGCAAAAGATTAATAGCTTTAGGTTAAGATTTAACAAATTTAGCCTATTTTAAATAGATTAGACAAACAAGTATAAAAATAGATTATAGAAAGATTTGAAATCAACTATCGATACTCAGGATTTTGAAAACTCCAACGCTTACCGTTGTCCCAATCTTTTCTTGAATTACCATAAGCTGGATAACCATCATTATCTTTTAGGCTAAAAAGGCAATGCACAATCCTAACCTTTCAACGGTTTTAAATAGTTGGATTGTAGTCACACTATTTATAACAAATCCAAAATCTATAATTTTAAATTCTGAATTTCTGAGAAAACCCTAAATAAAGTCAAACAAAACCCCTTTAACTTACATTATTTTAGAAGTATTGATAACGTCTTGAATAGAAATTTGATAATTTTCTGGCAATTTGTTGTGTTTGGGTAAAAGTGCTAAATATCGATCTTGATTAGATTGATAATTATTTCTAAATATAGGGTTCTCTATGGCGTTGATTTCACAAATATCTTCAATCAAATCTTTATGATGTATCAAATCAGAAGAGCCCAAATGAAAAACACCTTGCAAATTTTGATTGATGATATAATGGGTCTGTTGACATATTTTCTTGTCGGTTGTGGCGTTGATAATCACTTTTGGAAACACATCAATAGCTTCATTTAAATCATATAATTTTAAAATTTCTTGAAGTCTTGGCGATGTCTTTCCAAAAACCATGGGCAACCTTAGAATGTTATAATAAGCATTAGGCAAACGCAATAATGCATTTTCAATTTTAATCAAAAACCGACCGTAAATGCTACCTGAAAGGGTTTTGTCGTATTCGTAAGATGGATAATTGGTAAAGGCATCAAACACATTAGACGTTGATATAAACATCAATTTTTTATGGTGTCTCACTACATAACTGATCATTTCTTGATAAGCTTCAACTTGAGCAGAGAAAGCACCTTTAAAACTCGTCAGGATAATATCGGGTTTTACTGCATTTAGAATAGGAGAGATGCTTTCACTTTCAACATTCCACTGATAATATCTCCGATTGGAGTCGTAGCTTTTTTGTGATGTAAAATAGGTTCCAAAAACATCAAAATAAGGATTGAGCTCTTTAAAAAGTGCCTGACCCAAAAATCCGCTTGCTCCAATAATTAGTATTCTCAAAATAAGGGTTTTGGATTTTTAAATGTTGAAAACTTATTTGAATTAGACATTTTTATCATATTGTAATAAAATACAAATATTTATGTTTAATCTTATTATTTTTTAAAATTGTTTTAGGTTCGAGCGAAGTCGAGAACAATTACATCTTGATTCCGCTCGATGCTAAAACATCTGAACAAGTCCAACTTGAGTTGGTCTCGTTCCTATCGAAGTTTTGGTATTGTTTTCATATCAATAAACAAAAAAAAACTTGACCCGAGGTTAAAGTTATAAATATCAAACTTATTTTTTGTAAAACGGCAATTTTACAACTTTAGCACGCACTTGCTTTTTTCTGATTTGAATAAAAATCTTTTGGTCAACCTGATGAAATCCTGTTTTGACATAACCCAATCCAATAGCTTTATTTAAGCTCGGAGATTGTGTGCCAGAAGTAACATAACCAATAGGATTATTATCGGTATCAAGAATAGGATAGTCTTTTCGTGGAATGCCTTTGTCAAGCAATTCAAAAGCGATGAGTTTGCGCTCGACACCTTCTTCTTTTTGTTTTAAAAGATTATCTTTATTGATAAAATCAGTGTTGAATTTTGTAATCCAACCTAATTTAGCTTCAAGTGGTGAAGTGGTTTCATCAATATCATTGCCATAGAGACAAAAGCCCATTTCAAGTCTTAAAGTATCACGTGCAGCCAAACCGATGGGTTTAATGCCATAATCCTTTCCAGCGTCTAAAACTTTGTCCCAAACTTGTTCAGCATTTTCGTTTTTGACATACAATTCAAATCCACCGCTGCCTGTATAACCCGTAGCTGAAATTATGACATCGTCGGCTCCTGCGAATTTAGCTTCTGTGAAATGATAAAATTTAATGGCTGATAAATCAACATCGGTTAGTGCTTGCATAGCTTCAATAGCTTTTGGGCCTTGGACGGCAAGAAGACTGTAATCTTCACTGGCATTTCTCAGTTTGGCGTCAAACGTATTATGGGTGTTTATCCATTTCCAATCTTTATCAATGTTAGATGCATTGACGACAAGGAGAAATTTTTCAGCATTAAATCGGTATATAATTAAATCATCTACGATGCCATTTTTTTCATTTGGCAAACAAGTGTATTGGGCTTGACCATCAACGAGTTTAGAGACATCATTACTGGTGATATATTGTAACAAATCTTGAGTTTCAGGACCTTCTACAAAAAATTCACCCATATGAGAGACATCAAAAACACCAAGATGATTTCTGACGTTTTGGTGTTCAGCATTGACGCCTTCATAACTGACTGGCATTTCATAACCTGCAAAAGGCACCATTTTGGCACCTAAATCAACGTGTTTTTGATATAAAGCTGTTTTGTGCATAATATGTAATTTGGAGCACAAAAATAAGGAGAATATCAAGATAAGCTATGCTTTAGCACTTAATTTATGTATAAGATTAAGGCTAACAACTTTTATTGAAAAGAGGCAAAACTTATTGCTTTACCCCAAGCTTCTTTAAGATATCTTCAAGTAAACACCATTTGGTTAGTGACGATTGCAATAAATTAGCACCGACAAATGCGGTAAACCACAACCAGTTGATGTTGACGTAAACAGCTAATAATAAACTGATTAACACAAAACTTCCAGCAATACCTCTTACCATTCTATTTCTCATAATTATTTGTTTTTAAAAGTTTATATAAATTTTTCTATAGGACAAACCACAGCCCTAATTGGATTATTGGTTTCTATATTTTGATTGTATTCCTCTATGAGTTGAAACAAAGTTTCAATATTTTTATTTTCAGTAAATGAAAAAAACATAACTGATTCACTCGCTCCCTTAATACTAGGAAACCAACTTGATGTTGCTAAAATCTGATTATTATTTTTAAATCCTTCAATTTCAGAACCACTATAACTTTCAATATTAGCTTTTTTAAAAAGCTTGTATATATCTTTTTGATAACTTTCAACAGCTGTAAGAATTACTAATTTCATTTTTGTAATTTTAAAAGGTGTTTATTTTTAATTTAATTATTTGTTTTATTTTTTTCTATGATGTAATAAATCAAAGGAATAACAATAAGTGTCAATACCGTTGAAGCAATTGAACCACCCATAAGTGAAATTGCCAAACCTTGAAATATTGGGTCAAAGAGAATAACAAAAGCCCCAATGACTACCGTTCCTGCGGTCAACAATATCGGTGTTGTTCTTACCGCACCAGATTGTAAAATAGCTTCTTTGAGTGGCATTCCTTCTTTTTGTTTTAGGTTGACAAAATCAATTAAAAGGACAGAATTTCTAACCATAATTCCTGATAGAGCAATCATTCCAATAAATGAAGTTGCTGTAAAAAATGCCCCCAAAATCCAATGCCCTAAAATGATGCCCACTAAAGATAATGGGATGGCAATCATCATCACTATTGGTGCTCTAAAACTTTGAAACCAACCAACGATGAGCATGTAAATGATGATAATGACCCCTAAGAAAGCCATACCTAAATCTCCAAAGACTTCTAAGGTGATTTGCCATTCGCCATCCCATTTTACTGTAAAATCATCGGTGTTTTCAGGAAAACCTATAAATAATTCGTTAACATTGTAGCCTTTTGGCATATCAATAGCTTTGAGCTTGTCTTCCATACCGAGAATGGCATAAACTGGGCTTTCAAGTTTGCCCGCCATATCTGCAGTAACATAAACTACACGGCGTTGATTTTTTCTATTGATACTTTTTTCAATGGTTTTTTTAACGGGTTTAACAAAATCTGAAATTGGATAAGCTACTCCATTTTGAGCAACCACAGGCACATTCAAAACTTTATCAATACTACTTTTACTTGCATCAGAAAGTTTAATAGAAATACTTGTTGGTAAATTGGCATTTTCTTCATAAAGTCTTGCAACGGGTTGATCTTGCATCAAAATATTCAAATTTTGAATAATTTGAGTTTGTTGAATACCTTTGAGTTGGGCTTTTTCTTTATCAATTATCAAATCATATTCTGTTTGTGGAGCTTCTACTTGCCAATCAATATCAACAACATCTTGAGTTTTATTTAAAATAGTTTTGATACTATCCGCCAGTTGAATTTGTTTTTGATAATCTGGACCATAAACTTCAGCAACAATCGTTGACAAAACAGGTGGTCCAGGTGGCACTTCTACAATTTTGATTTGTGCACCAAACTGGTCGGCAATGGCTTTTACGCCAGCTCTAAAATCTTTGGCAATGTCGTGACTTTGAATTGAACGGTCGTTTTTATCGGTTATATTGACTTGTATATCAGATAGATATTTGTTTTGTCTTAGGTCGTAATGTCTGACAAGACCATTAAATGTGATAGGCGATGCTGTGCCAACATAAGATTGATAATTGACCACTTCAGGTCGTTGCCTTACGTATTGGGCAATTTCTTGCGTAACGGCGTTGGTTTGTTCTAATGTGCTACCTTCGGGTAAGTCAATGACAATTTGAAATTCATTTTTATTGTCAAAGGGCAACATTTTGACAATAACGGAATTGGTAAAAAACAAAATAAAAGATGCAAATAAGAGAATGAAAATGATGGCTAAAAATCCCCAGCGTTTGGCTTTACTCTCTAATAATGGTAGCTGTATTTTTTTATAAAACTTATAGATTTTAGAATCTGTAATATCCTTAGGTTTTTCATCTTCAGAAGTTTTTTTGGTTTTCTTTAAAAAAATAAACCCAAGATATGGCACTATGGTCAAAGCAACAAACAAGGATAAAATCATAGCAATTGAAGCACCAATAGGCATCGGACTCATATAAGGTCCCATTAATCCGCTAACAAAAGCCATTGGCAAAACCGACGCAATTACCGTAAGTGTTGCTAAAATGGTGGGATTGCCTACTTCGTTAATAGCATAAATCGCTGCTTTTTTAAAAGGCAGTTGTTTCATTTTAAAATGCCGGTGCATATTTTCAGCGATGATAATAGAGTCGTCAACCACAATACCCGTAACAAAAATTAAGGCAAAAAGCGTGATTCGGTTGAGCGTATAGTCTAAAAGATAATAGCTGAGTAAAGTTAAGGCGAAAGTTACAGGAACCGATAAAAACACGACCAAACCACCACGCCAGCCCATCGCCAACATCACGATAATGGTTACTGCTATGATGGCACCTAACAAGTGTAAAAGCAACCCTGAGACTTTTTGTGATGCGGTTTTACCATAATTCCGAGTAACTTCAACTTGTATGTTATCTGGAATAAATTCTGCTTTATATTGAGCGATGTTGGCTTCTATTTGTTCTGCTAATTGCATAGCATCTGCACCTTTTCGTTTTGCAATAGATAAACTCACAGCAGGATATTCTGAAGGATAATTTTTCTGTTGTGCTGAAGCAGCTCCATATCCAAAAGAAACATAATTTTGTGGTGTAGAAGCCGCATATTTTATCTCTGCAACTTGATGTAAATAAATCGGTTGCTGTCCATTTTGACCCACGATTAATTTTTGAATGTCTTTAATCGAATTAAAAAATTGACCGGTTTTAAGCCTGATACTTTGATTTGCATTGGTCAACTCACCAGTAAATTGGCTTTGGTGATTAGCTTGTAGCAAATTTTGAATTTGAGAAACATTGAGTTTATAGAAGTCGAGCTTTGCAGGATTGATAATAATATCAATTTGCTCACGACGACCGCCAATATCATCAACGATTGAAATATCTTCAATGGTTTCAATTTCATCTTTAAGCGTAAGTGCCACTTTTTTCATTTGCGTGTCATCAACTTCATCGCTCCAAAGGGTTAAATTCATAATTGGCACATCATCAATTGAGCGGGTTTTGACTAATGGTGGCGTAACACCTGCAGGCATTTTGGCCATATTTTTCATCAGTTCGTTGTAAAGTTTTACATACGAACGCTCAATGTCTTCACCCACATAAAACTGAACGATAAGCATCGCTTGTCCACGCATAGAAGTAGAGTGAACATATTTTACACCTGTAACATTTGACACAACTTTTTCTAAAGGCTTGACTACACGCGATTCAACTTCAGATGGACTGGCTCCTGGATAACCTACAAAAATATCAGCCATTGGCACATCGATTTGTGGCTCTTCCTCTCGTGGAATCAAAAACGAGCTGTAAACCCCGATGGCCATAAAAACAATCATCAGTAAGATTGTGATTTTTGAGTCTAAAAATGCTTTGGCTATATTTCCTGCAAATCCTTTTTTCACGATAGTTTTGTTTTGTTATTCTTTAATTTTTACTCCGTTATACAATCTGCCATCGGCATCGATAATGATTTTGTCATTAGCAGAAAGACCAGATAAAACCTCGATAGTTTCTTCATCTGCACTTCCAGTTTTTATCCATCTTAATAAAGCTGTATCACTTTTTCCAACAACGTAAACGCCTTGTAATCCATTTTTTTGAACGATAGCAAAACGTGGAATACGAATTGACGAATTTTCATATTGAGAGTTAGTTTGTGGTGCTTTTACAGATATATTTGCATACATACCAGCTAATGCCTTTTCTGGCTTTTCAGTAAAAATGCTTTTTACAAAGTATTGACTGTTTGAACTTTCTGATGAGTTACTGACTTCAGTGATTTTTCCTGAATAAACTTTACCAATACTCGGTATTTCAATCTGAACGTTTTGCCCTTTTTTGATACTATTGATTTGAGATTCACTCACTGTAGATTTCACTTCAAGTTGATTTGATGATGATAGTGTTAACAAAGGCATTCCTGGCATAGCCATATCTCCAACTTGAATCAACTTTTGACTAATTTTACCAGAAAATGGTGCTTTTATACTGGTGTAACTCATCATAGATTGCACTTGGTTGAGTTGTTGCTTGGCGGACTCTAAACCAGATTGAGCGGATTGGAATTTTAACTCTACTTGTTCAAACTCACTGTCGGATACACTTTTAGATTGTCTTAATCTTTCAAAACGTTTTAGGTTTTTTTGTGCTAAGTCAAATTGTTTTTGAGCTTGATTAACTGCAGCTTGAGCTTGTTTTTTTTGTGCATTGAGCTCTTCGCTGTCAATTTGAATGAGTTTTTGGTTTTTCTGAACCTCATCTCCAACATTGACAAAAATATTTTTCACATAGCCCGCTTGCCGTGTTTTTAAAGTTGACATTTGTTCTGCGCTAAGCATACCACTAAAACTCAAGCCAGAATCATTTGAAGATTCTACAGTTATGGTTTTAACTTGTATAGCTTCAGTTTCATTTTGACCTGAATTAGAATTTTGATTTCCACAGGCATAAAAACTTATTGCCACAAAACTTAATATGATATAAGAAAGTGATTTCATAGGGTTTTACTTTTCAGTTAAAAATTGATAGTATAAAAGGTTATAATTATAATTAAAGACCGATTGAAGGTAAGTCAATTGCATATTGGCATATTTTGTTTCAGCAGTTAAAACATCTGTGGTTTTTTCTAAACCTTCTTCGTAGCGGTTTTTAAGGATACGATAAGCTTCTTTAGATTGTTCTACAGCAATTTTTTGACTATTCATATTTTGCTCAGAAACTTCAATATTTCTGATACTTTGCTTGACGTCATTTTGTTTTTGTTGTAAATAGTTTTGTTGTTCTAATTTGACCTTTTCAGCTTCAGCTTTGGTTTTTTGAAGCTTGGCGATTCTGCTATAACCTTTAAATAAATCCCATTTGAGTTCCGCACCAAAAAAATAGTTATCACTTGATGTGCCAAAAATTTGATCATCAAAAAACTGCAATTGTCCAAACGCATTCAGTTGTGGTAGAAAACTATATTTTTGAGCGTCATGTAGTTTAGAAAAAGACTGTGCTTTAAGTTCAAAAGCTTTGATATCTGAAGTGTTTTCAAGATTGGTAGTTTTTATTGTAGAACCAGTCCATAAATCAATAACTTCAAGCGAATCAATTGGTTTTAAAGTTGCTTCAGACTCATCTTGTATCAATTGCTTTATTTCATCTGAAAGATTTTGGATTTGATTTTGGACTTTTATATGTTGAGTTTCAACTTCAGAAAGTCTAATTTGTGCAGCCAAAAAATCTGCTTTTTGAATCAGCCCTTCATTATAAAAATTTTGTGTTTGATCTTTGTTGATTCGTGCTGTTTTTAAGGCTTTTTTGATGACTTTTTCAGAATCGTAAGCCAATTGCAATTGCATATAAAGGGTCTGAGATTTTAAAATCAAAGCCGATGTTGCATAACTATTTTGAAACTCCTGAGCTTTGTGTGCATATTTTAAAGCTTTGCGTTGAATGAGTTTGTCGATATTTAAAACAGGCTGAGCAATTTCAAAAGTGGTTGTAAAATTTGATAAGGCATCGGGATTGTTTAAGGCGTTGATATCAAAATCACTTTGATTAAAAATACCTTGATTGAGTTTAGAGCTAAAAGCCATAACAGGATTGTTGGTTCTAATCCCTTGATGGCTAAATGAAATCTGAGGTAAAATGGCAGCATTAGTTTCACGGTATTGAGCTTGAGCGATATCAAGACTTTCAGCATTTATTTTAATAGACAAGTTTTTGGACTGAATTGCTGAGGTCAAGCTATCCATAGAAATGGCTTTATAATCTTGAGCCCAAGTTATTTGGAAGAATATTACACTCATTATGCCAAACCAAACTGCTTTCATAATATGAATTTTGCTACAAAAATAGATGATTGGTTCAATTCTATCAGTAACCTATGTTACCCAAAAAAATTATTCAACACTTTTTCTAAAATATGATGATAGTCATTTTTTAAACATTATCTCCGTTCTATTTTTGGCTAAAATTCTTTTTATGAGTGTCATTTATGTTCTCTTAGCCATCAGTACTTTAGTTGCTGTTTTCTTTTTTGTGCTTTTTATCTTTTCGGTAAAAAAGGGACAATACGATGATAGCTACACGCCATCTGTGCGAATGCTGTTTGACGACGAGCTTGTAGATGAAGACTCAGAAAGTGATGAAAAACCTGTTAACGAAACACAATAAATTATGGAATTAGAACGGTTTCACTACGATAATAAAATCGTAAAAAACTTTATTTACGCTACCATTGTTTGGGGCGTTGTTGGCATGTCAGTTGGTTTGCTGGTGGCTTATTTGTATTTATTCCCAAATTTAACTGAAGGTATTCCATGGTTAAGCTATGGGCGAATTAGACCTTTGCATACCAATGCGGTTATTTTTGCTTTTGTAGGTAACGCTATTTTTGCTGGGGTTTATTACTCTACTCAACGTTTATTAAAAGCAAGAATGGCAAGCGACTTTTTGAGTAAATTAAATTTTTGGGGTTGGCAGGCTGTTATAGTAGCAGCAGCTATTACTTTGCCATTAGGTTATTCAACTTCAAAGGAATATGCTGAACTTGAATGGCCAATCGATATTATGATTGCTTTGGTTTGGGTGGCTTTTGGTGCTAACCTTATTTGGACAATGCTTAAACGTCGTCAGCGACATTTGTATGTGGCAATTTGGTTTTATATCGCCACATTTGTAACAGTTGCTGTGCTTCATATTTTTAACAGTTTAGCATTGCCCGTAGATTTCTTAAAAAGTTATTCTGCCTATGCTGGCGTTCAAGATGCATTGGTGCAATGGTGGTACGGACATAATGCTGTGGCGTTTTTCTTAACAACACCATTCTTAGGCTTGATGTATTATTTTGTGCCTAAAGCCGCTAATCGTCCTATTTATTCTTATAAATTATCCATTATTCACTTTTGGTCATTGATTTTTATTTATATCTGGGCTGGACCTCACCATTTGTTATATTCAGCCTTACCAGATTGGGCACAAAATCTCGGTGTTGTTTTTTCAGTAATGTTGATAATGCCATCTTGGGGCGGTATGATAAACGGGCTCTTGACTTTACGTGGTGCTTGGGATAAAGTGCGGCAAGATCCTATTCTTAAATTTATGGTTGTAGCTATCACGGGTTATGGTATGGCAACATTTGAAGGACCGATGTTATCGCTTAAAAATGTAAATGCTATTGCTCACTTTACCGATTGGATCATTGCTCACGTTCACGTTGGAGCTTTGGCTTGGAATGGCTTTTTAACCTTCGGGATGTTGTATTGGTTGATTCCAAGACTATACAAAACAAAACTTCACTCAATAGGTTTGGCTAATGTGCATTTTTGGCTTGGAACACTTGGTATTGTCCTTTATGCTTTACCGATGTATGTGGCTGGATTTGTTCAAGCTTTTATGTGGAAACAATTCAATCCTAGCGGAACTCTGGTTTACGGTAATTTCTTAGAAACGGTAAACGAAATTATGCCAATGTATTGGATGCGTGCTATTGGTGGTAGCTTATATATTTTAGGGGTTTTTGTGATGCTTTATAATGTATGGCGAACAGTAGCTTCTGGATCTAAAGTTGAAGACGAGTTGGCTGAAGCCGCAGCATTAGTTAAAATTACTAAACGTCAAAAATCGGAAACTTTTCACACATGGTTAGAACGCAAACCTGTCAAGCTAACTATTTTGGCTACAATAGCGATTTTAATTGGTGGGGCAGTGCAAATTATTCCAACCATTATGGTTGATTCTAACGTTCCAACCATCAGCTCTGTTAAGCCTTACACACCTTTAGAATTAGAAGGTCGTGATATTTATATCCGTGAAGGTTGCGTGGGTTGTCACTCCCAAATGATAAGACCGTTTAGAAGCGAAGTCGAACGATATGGCGAATACTCTAGAGGTGGCGAATACGTTTACGACAGACCATTTTTATGGGGAAGTAAACGAACTGGACCAGATTTGTTGAGAGTAGGTGGCAAGTATAATGACAATTGGCATTTTAATCATATGTATAATCCGAGCAGTACATCGCCTGGCTCTATTATGCCTAAATATCCTTGGCTAATTAGAAATAAATTAGACAAATCTGATATAGAATCTAAAATGAAAACTTTGGTAAAACTTGGCGTACCTTACACTGATGAGCAAATTGCTAATGCCCAAACAGCAATGGAGAAACAAGGACAAACCATTGAAGAAAACCTATACACTGACCCAGATTTTGTAAAAACGTATGAAGCCGATAAAAAAGCAGCTCAAGATAGTGGTCGGGAGTTTGTGGAAATGAAAGATAGAGAAATTGTAGCACTTATTGCCTATCTACAACGTCTTGGTACGGATATTAAAAAAGCAACAGAAGACAAATCGACAGCTTCTAATTAATATAAAACCTTGAATCAATGAAATTTGCAAAACAATATTTAGAAACCATAGATGGGGTTGAAATCTACCCCATTATCACCTTGCTCATTTTCTTTAGCTTCTTTGTAGTGTTATTTTGGTGGGTGCTTACCACTTCAAAACAGCAAAGCAAAGCAATGAGTGAGATGCCTTTAGAAAACAACCCAAAAGACGAAGACCAATGAGAACAACTGCATCATATTTTAGAGTTATAGCTCTTGTAGTTATAGCCATTATCGGAACCGAATATTTCACGGATTTGCCCAAAGGTGAATATGCTATATTTGTAAATCCCTTTGCTGCACTTTTTGTATTTATGGTTTTAATTGTTGCCATAGCTATTGAAGTTACAGTGGCAGCTTTAAATAAAATCTTGTATTTGTCTTTATCTGAAGATAAGAAGAAAGCCTATGACAAAGCTCAAGCTGAAAGATCGACTTATTTCTCAAGAAAGGTAGAAAGATTGATGCAAGCTTTGACAAAAAGTAAAAAAATTGAAGAAGAACACGAGATAGAACTCGACCATAATTACGACGGTATTCGTGAACTTGACAACCGATTACCGCCTTGGTGGGTTTACAGTTTTTATATCACTATCATTTTTGCTGTCGTTTATTTGATTCGTTTTGAAGTATTTAATGATTACGATCAAGAAGAAGAATACCTGACTGAAGTGGCTGAAGCTGAAGCAGCTATTGAAAAATGGAAAGAAACTGCCAAGGACTTTGTCAATGCTGAAAATGTTACTATGCTTGAAGATGAAGCACGCATTCAAAACGGGAAACAAATTTTTGTTCAAAACTGTGTAGCTTGTCACAAAATTGATGGTGGTGGCGGTATTGGGCCTAATTTGACAGATGAATATTGGATTCTTGGTGGCGGTATCAAAAATATATTTAATACCATAAGTGAAGGTGGACGTTCTGGCAAAGGTATGGTGGCTTGGAAAAATACTCTTTCACCATCTGAAATGCATGAAGTTGCAAGTTATGTTATGACTCTTCAAGGGACAACACCTGCAGAACCAAAAGAACCACAAGGTGAAATTTGGAAGCCTGAAAATGAAAAATAATTAATTTAAAGATGTATAATGGCTGACGAAAATTTTAGAGATAGTATTGGTACCATCACCGATGACGGCAAACGTCAATGGATTTATCCTAAAAAACCAAAAGGGATTTTTTACAAATACCGTAAATGGGTAAGCTATTTCTTGTTATTGTTTTTGTTTGCTTCGCCATTTATTAAAATTAATGGCAATCAGTTTTTGCTTTTCAATGTATTGGAGCGTAAGTTTAATATTTTTGGATTTCCTTTTTGGCCACAAGATTTTTATTTAGTGGTGATTGCTATGCTGATTGGTGTTGTGTTTATTACACTTTTTACAGTGGCTTTTGGACGTATATTTTGTGGATGGATTTGCCCACAAACCATTTTTTTGGAAATGGTCTTTAGACGCATAGAATATGCTATTGAAGGCGACCGCGGTAAACAAATCCGCTTAGATAAAATGCCGTGGAACAAAGAAAAAATCATAAAAAAAAGTAGCAAATGGTTTGTGTTTTATATCATATCATTTTTAATTGCTAATGTTTTTTTAGCGTATTTAATTGGTAGTGATGAACTCTTAAAGTATGTATCAGAAGGACCTCAAGCACATCTCGGAACTTTTATACCACTAATTATTTTCTCGTTTGTTTTCTACTTTATTTTTGCTTGGTTCAGAGAACAAGTTTGCATTATTGCTTGTCCTTATGGACGTTTACAAGGCGTTTTACTCGACAACAAATCTATAGTTGTGGCTTATGACCACAAGCGTGGTGAAGCTGAAAAAGGCCGTAAAAAATTCAGAAAAAATGAAGATAGAACAGCATTAGGTTATGGCGATTGCATTGATTGCAACCAGTGTGTACACGTTTGCCCTACAGGTATTGACATCAGAAACGGCACACAATTAGAATGTGTAAACTGCACGGCTTGTATAGATGCCTGTGATGACATTATGGAAAAGGTAGATTTGCCTAAGGGATTAATCCGATATGCCAGTGAAGATAATATCACTAAAAAAGCCAAATTTCAATTTACACCACGATTGAAAGCCTATACAGGAGTGTTAACAATATTAGTTGGTCTATTGGTTGGTTTACTTTTTATAAGAAGTAATATTGAAGCTGATATTCTACGCTTGCCAGGTCAACTTTACGAAACCACCGCTGAAGGTAATTTAAGCAACGTTTACACTTATAAATTGGTCAATAAAACCACACATCCTATGGATAGCATAAGCTTTAAATTGCTTTCTCATCAAGGTAAAATCAAGTTAGTCAAAGGAGATTATTTTAATGTCCCAGAAGCAGGATTGTCTGAAGGCACTTTATTTATAGAAATTCCAAAATCTGAAATTGATGGAGAAGAAAACACTTTGAAAATAGGAGTTTATAAAGGTGATGAATTGATTGAAAAAACCAGTACTAACTTTATGGGACCAAGGTCTTTTTATTAAAAACAAAAATTATGAAACTGAATTGGGGAACATCTATTGTTATTGCTATGGTACTATTTATAAGCTTTATTATGTATATGGTTATTACTATGACGACACAAAAAGCCTATGATCATGACTTGGTTGTTGATGAATATTATAAAAAAGAAATGACATTCAATGACAAGTTGCAAAAAATAGAAAATGGTAAATTGTACGCATCTGAAATTAAATTTACAGCTAATCAAGGAGGCTTACTACTTAATTTTCCAAAAGAATTACAAGATATAGAAAAAATTGATGTTTATGGCTATCGTGCTTCCGATAAAGATTTAGATTTCAATAGCTCAATAAAACTGAATAGCCAAGGAGAAACTTTAGTCAATCGACCATTAGATAGAGGTTTATGGGAGTTTACCTTAGCTTTTTCTCACGGTGGTAAAGAATATCTTATCACAAAATCTTTTAATATTCAATAATGTTGTGGTCGGCTTTTATATTAGGTTTGGTTGGGAGTTTGCACTGTGTAGGGATGTGTGGACCAATAGCCTTTATGTTGCCTGTTAGCCATGATCAACCCTTAAAAAAAGGCTTTCAAATCGGTTTATATCATCTTGGGCGAATTTCTGCTTATGCCATTATTGGTTTGGTTTTTGGGCTTGTTGGTCAAGGTTTTATCGCTTTTGGTTATCAACAACATATTTCAATTGCAGTTGGGGTTTTAATGATTATTTTGGTTTTGATTCCACAATCTTATATCAAGCCACTTGGAATTTTTAGACCTTTTTTTAGATTTATCAATAGCATTAAATCTGAATTAGGAAAAGCTTTGCACAAAAAATCTTACGATACTTTTTATAGTCTTGGCTTTCTTAATGGTTTTTTGCCCTGCGGGTTGGTTTATATGGCTGTAGTTGGTGCTTTCGCCACCGAAGGTTTTGGTGGTAGTGTGCTCTATATGGCTTTGTTTGGACTCGGTACAATTCCCATGATGACAAGCGTGGTTTACGCTCAATCTTTCATCAAAAAGCATTTACGATTTAATTATAAAAAGCTGATTCCTATAGCTGTGGTGATTGTTGGTGTTTTGTTTATTCTACGTGGTATGGGTTTAGGAATCAAATACATTTCGCCAAAACTTGACCCGCAAACTGAGCAAGTTGAAGCTAACATAGAGTGTCATTAGTCATTGCCCTAACACCGTTTCAATCGCTTCAGCTAATTCAAAATCTTTTTCAGTAACGCCATCAGCATCATGTGTTGACAGTGAAATATTGACAGAATTATAGGTATTAGACCAAGTTGGGTGATGTTGAAGGCGTTCAGCTTCAAAGGCAATACGCGTCATCGCCGTAAAAGCATTTTTAAAATCCT
>NZ_JBRJHB010000005.1:0-161808 GCF_053628795.1 Psychroflexus sp. MBR-150 | reverse complement strand
AAAAAATATGAATCAAAAAAAACATAAATCAAATTTTCAAAAAAAAATTAGAAAAGTTTAAAGAGAAAGAAATAAACGGTTTTTAGAAGTTACCTATAATAAATTTTCTATAGCATCAATCAATTCATGAGCTGACTTAAATGGTTTAACTTTTATTTTTCCAATTCTATACAATTGAAGTAATTCCAAAACTGATATGGTGCTGGCATGAAGCTGATTGCTATAGTCACTTAAAATATTTTTTGTCTCACTTGAAAGGTTTTGGGTTTGGCCAGATATAGTAAAAACTAAAATGTTAGTATCTAAAAGGTATCTCCCCATCTATTTTATTTGAGCACTGCTTTCATGTCTAATATCTCGCCTGTACCTTGTAATTTTTCCATTGCCAACCAAGTTTTAGATACTTTTTTTGATTTAGTATCTTTTTTTGCCTTAGATTTCTTGTCTTTTGTTTTGTCTGTTTCTGTAGCCATAACATTTAATTTGATATACAAATATACAAAAACTGTGATCAAATAGGTTAATCTTAAATTTTCTTCCAGTTGATATTTCGGTTATTTGGTATCTAATAAACGTTAATTATCAGGATTTTAACAATTTCACAGCACTTATTAATCACATTATAAAGGCTTTTGTGTAATTTTGCATAAACTTTTTGAATTTGAATAAGCTCATCATTTTTTGCTTTGTGTTGGTTTGTAGTTATGGATTCTCTCAAAATAGCCAAATTGAATACGAAAGTGAACGCACAAACATCAATGAAAAATTATATCCTGGTGCTTTTATTTTTAATAAAGTTACTAAACAAGTTTTTTTTAAACACGAAGGCATTAAAGTTTGGTGTGACAAGGCTATTTTTTATCAAAAAGAAAATTTTTTTAAAGCCTATGGCAATGTCAAAATGATACAAGATGACACCATCAACATGCGTAGTGCTTATGCTGAATATAATGGCAAAACACAGTTTGCTTTTGCCAGTGAAAACGTGGTTTTAACGACGCCGAGCAACCAACTAACCACAGATTCGCTGTTTTTTGATAGACTCGTTCAAAAAGCGTTTTATAGAAGCGGTGGTACCGTAAAAGATACCGCAAGCACCATTACCAGCATTCGTGGCACATACGAATTAGAAAATGATAAGTATGCCTTTCGGCAAGATGTAAAAGTTACAAGTCCAGATTACATTATTAAAACCGATATTTTAGACTTTTACACTGAAAATGGACACGCTTACCTCTACGGTCCATCAGTGGTAACAACAGAAAATGGCGAAGTGTATTGCGAGCGTGGTTTTTTTGATACCCGAGAAGATTTTGGATATTTTGTCAAAAACTCAAAGGTTGATTATGAACAACGTACCTTATATGGCGATAGCATCTTTTTTGACCAAAAACGAAATTTTGCCTCGGCAACCAACCATATTGAAATTATTGATACCATCAACCGAACTCGAGTCAAAGGCCATTATGCCGAAATTTATAAAGTAAAAGATTCAGTCATCATTACCAAAAACCCGATAGCCTCAACCTTTCAAGAAAACGATTCTATTCATATCGCCAGCGATACCATGATGATAACAGGTCCGCCAGACCAACGTATAGTTAGAGCTTATCCAGATGCACGACTGTTTAAATCTGATTTAAGCGGTAAAGCCGATTCTATACATTCATCACAAATTACTGGCTATACTAAGATGATAGGAAAACCCGTTTTATGGTCTGCCAATAGTCAGGTTAATGGTGACACTATCATGCTAATTTCAAATCTAAAAACCAATAAATTAGACTCCTTAAAAGTATTTTACAATAGTTTTATGGTTCAAAAAGACAGCATTGAAGGTTTCAATCAAATCAAAGGCAAAGAATTGTTTGGTTTATTTGAAAATAACGAATTAACCGAAGCACATTTTATTAAAAATGCTGAGTCGATTTACTATACCAGAAATGAAGATGGTGAACTTATTGGCATTGATAAAACCTTAGCCTCAAGTATCAAAATTGAATTTAAAGACAAAGAAGTTACCGATATGTATTATTTCAATAACGTCTCAGGAGTTACTTATCCAGAAACTGAACTTCCGCCTAATGCCAGAACTTTTAGAGGAATGGAATGGCGTGGAGAAGAAAAAATAAAATCCAAAGCCGAACTGCTATCTAACAGACCAAAATTTGATTTGACTGTAATTCATGGTTTAAAAGATTTAAAAATAAACGACTCAATTACTACTCCTTTTTATCAACAAAAAGACCTTAACGAAAAATCTAATCTTAAGAAAACAGACACAATTCTAAAACCTATTATGAAACAAAATAAAGGTCTAAAAACCTTAAAACCAAAATCGAAGGTCAAAAGCATTAATGAATAAAGAATTTCAAAAATATCAAGCACAAACCACACCGCATCCACTTGGATTAGAAGTTAAATCTGCAAAAGGTAGCTACATTTTTACAACCGATGGCAAAGCTCATCTCGATTTTGTAGCTGGTGTTTCGGCTTGCAACTTAGGACACTGTCATCCTGAAATTGTAGAAGCTATTAAAACTCAAGCTGAGCAATATCTTCATGTTATGGTTTATGGCGAATATGTGCTAAAACCAGCCTTAGACGTGTCAAAAACTTTAGCTCGAATTTTACCACAACCTTTAGAGCAAACCTATTTGGTCAACAGTGGCACAGAAGCCATTGATGGCTCGATAAAATTGGCACGACGAGCAACAGGTCGGTCGCAGATTATCGCTGCAAAACAGTGTTATCACGGTAATTCTTATGGTGCATTAAGTCTTATGGATTATCAGGAACGCACACAACCCTTTGAACCACTTTTGCCAGAAATCAAACATATTGAGTTTAATAACGAAAAATGTTTAGACTCAATTACAACCCAAACCGCCGCCGTCATTCTTGAAACTATTCAAGGTGCTGCAGGTTTTATTCTGCCTCAAAACGATTATTTAAAAAAAGTAAAACAACGCTGTGAAAAAGTAGGTGCTTTATTGATTTTAGATGATATTCAACCAGGATTTGGTAGAACTGGAAAACTTTTTGGATTTCAGCATTTTGATGTGGTTCCAGATATTTTAGTTTTAGGCAAAGCTATGGCATCTGGACTTCCTATTGGTGCTTTTACAGCTTCTCGAGAATTGATGCAATTGTTAAGTGATAATCCTAAATTAGGTCATATCACAACTTTTGGCGGACATCCAGTTGTTGCAGCCACCGCTTTAAAAACACTTGAGATTTTAGAAAACACTGATGTCGTCAAACAAATTAATGAAAAAGAATTGCTATTTAAAAGTTTACTAAAACATCCCTTAATTGAAGAAATCAGAGGAAAAGGGTTGATGTTAGCATTAATGATGACAACAGAAGAATTGGCCAATCAACTGATTTTAAAAGCCAAAGAACATAATCTGATTTTATTTTGGCTGCTTTATGAAAAAAAAGCCGTACGCATCACACCACCTTTAACAATAGCAGATGACGATATCAAAAAAGGCTGTAAAATCATTTTAAAAATTTTAGATGAATTGACAATGTGAAAGTATCATTAATAAGATAACTATTCTAATAACACAATTTGTAACTTGCACATTTAATAAATTGTTGATTATTTTGTTAACAACCTATTTAAAAAAAACAGAAACCGAATGAAAAGCCTTTTAATTTTAACCAATAAATATTCTAAAAGTCTCTTTTATGAAATTTGAATCCAACGAAGACTTTGATTTCCCTATTGAAAAATTCGAACACATGCTCAAAACCAACAACGTCTTATTTTTTGACGCAGATGAATTTGTTGAAATTGTAGAGCATTATATTGATATGGGAAAACTGGCCTTAGCCAAAAAAGCTTTAAAATTAGGTTTAGACCAACATCCTAATTACACAGACCTAAAACTTCTTAAAGCCGAAATTTACATTTTTGAAGACAAACACGCTCAAGCAGAAGACTTGCTGAAATATCTTCAAAAAGTAGATCCCGAAAACGAAGAAATATACGTGCTTCAAGCTAATATATATTCCAAACAAGACCGGCATCTTGAAGCGATTGAAACTTTAGAATACACCTTGGACTTTGCTATTGAACCTTCAGAAATATACAACTTGATAGGTATTGAATATCTGTTTATGGAAAATTTTGAAAAAGCCAAGTTGAGTTATATGAAATGTTTAGACCAAGACCACAACGATTTTACGGCTTTGTACAACATCATTTATTGTTTTGATTTTTTAGACCAACAAGAAGAAGCTATTGCTTACCTCAATCAATTTTTAGATAAAAATCCCTATTGCGAAATTGCTTGGCACCAACTCGGTAAACTTTATTTTGACATTGGCGAAGATAAACGGGCTTTGCAAGCTTTTGATTTTGCTATCTATTCAGACGATTATTTTGTTGGAGCTTATCTTGAAAAAGCCAAAGTGCTTGAACGGCTTAAACAATACAACGAAGCTATTGAAAACTATAAAATTTCAAACCAACTCGACGACCCAACGGCTTATGCCTATTTGAGAATTGGTAAGTGTTACATGAAATTAAACCATACTAACGAAGCTGTTAAGTTTTTTAAAAAAGCCGTTCACGAAGACCCAATGATGGACAAAGCTTGGTCGGCATTGACTGAGTTTTACATGAACAAAAAAGAGTATAAAACCGCTTTGTCATTTGTCAATAAAGCTTTAAATATTGACGGAGAAAATCCGCACCACTGGCGTAATTTTAGTATCATCAATAATGAACTTGGTGATTTTGAAGAAAGCAAAAAAGGACTTCAACATGCCTTAGAATTTGGTAATTATGAATTTGAAAATCTTTTGATGCAAATTGATATTTGTATTGAAGAAAAAAAATGGAAAGATGCCTTAGACACTCTAGATTATGCTCAAGAATTCTATGAAAATCATCCAGAATTTATGTATCGCTTAGCGGGTGTTTATTTTAAACTCAAAAAATTTGATCAAGCTTTAATAACTTTTCAAAAAGCATATCAACAAGATCAAGACTATGCTTTTGAAATGATTGATCTTTTTCCTGAAATGGCATTTCACGCTGATTACAAATCTTATTTTAAATTATGAATTGGACGACTGTAAAATCTTACACCGACATCACTTATAAAAAATCTAACGGCGTTGCTCGCATTGCCTTCAACAGACCAGAAGTCAGAAATGCTTTTAGACCCAAAACCGTTGCAGAACTTTACGAAGCTTTTCTCGATGCACGTGAAGATACTTCAATAGGTGTGGTCTTGTTTTCTGCTGAAGGTCCATCGCCAAAAGATGGTGTTTATAGCTTTTGTAGTGGCGGCGATCAAAATGCTCGTGGTCATCAAGGCTATGTTGATGATGACGGTATGCCAAGGCTCAATATCTTAGAAGTGCAACGTTTAATTCGTTTTATGCCCAAAGTCGTGATTGCTGTTGTGCCAGGTTGGGCTGTTGGTGGCGGTCACTCTTTGCACGTGGTTTGCGATTTAACTTTAGCCAGTAAAGAACACGCCATTTTCAAACAAACCGATGCCGATGTTACCAGTTTTGACGGTGGTTATGGCTCAGCTTATCTAGCCAAAATGATCGGTCAGAAAAAAGCACGAGAAATTTTCTTTTTGGGTCGAAATTATTCTGCCCAAGAAGCGGTTGATATGGGCATGGTCAATGCCGCTATCACTCACGAAAAATTAGAAGAAGAAGCTTATCAATGGGCACAAGAAATTTTAGAAAAATCGCCAACATCAATCAAGATGCTCAAGTTTGCTTTTAACTTGACTGACGATGGCATGGTTGGCCAACAAGTCTTTGCTGGTGAAGCTACTCGACTTGCCTATATGACTGATGAGGCCAAAGAAGGTCGCAATGCGTTTCTGGAAAAAAGAAAACCTAATTTTAAAAATATCAAATGGATACCATAATTTTTGATTTCAGATTTTAAAATTATTTTATCTAATCTTATTTTTCTTAAAAAGAATGAATCATCATGATAAATTTTCAAAACCAAACTTTAGATCTTGGTGATTTACCTCGTTTTGAAACTGTAGAAGGTCATCCTGTTGACAAAGCTTATTTAAAAGTTTTGAGAATATTATATACATTTTGGTTTCTGTTAGTGTTTTCTGGTTTGTTATTAAGTGAATATTCAATAGATTTACCTTCATCTATATTTTACTCTATTTTTGGGGGTTTGGCAATTTTATTTTTGCTTATCATACTAAATATCGAATTAGGATTTTCTCGACGAAAGTTTGGCATCAGAGAAAAAGATTTGATTTTTCAAAAAGGTTTTTTTGTATTCAAGCAAACCATCGTACCTTACAAACGCATTCAGCACATAGAAGTCAAACAAGGCTTAGTGTTTAAAGCTTTTAATTTATATACGTTAAAAATTTATACAGCTGGGTCATCCACAGGTGATTTAAGCATTGCAGGACTCAACCGCAACGATGCTGACAAATTGAAAGCCCAAATTCTAAAAGTTGCTGACCTTGATGAAAACTGATTTCTATAAACCTCAGCGACAAAATTTTAGGGGAATTTTGGTCATTTTTTTAATGGATTTAGCCAAACGTATCAAAGAAAATATTTTTGCGTTTTTACCTTTATTGAGTAGCAACATCAGACAAAATTATTGGGAGTTTATTGTATTGGGTTTTACATTATTACTGGTTTTGCAGTTGTTATATTCTTATAAAAGTTATCTGAATTTTAAATTTCATATTCAAGACGGTCGATTTTTTCTAAGACACGGTGTGTTTAAGTTTACAGATGTAGATATTGCTTTTGACAGGATTCAAAACATCAATATCAATCAAAATTTAATACAGCAGATGCTCAATGTGGTTGGCTTTGAAATTGAAACCGCTGGTCAAGGTAAAGCTGAAATCAGCATCAAAGCTTTGAGCCGTGAAGATGCAGTTGAATTAAAACATATTTTACTTGAAAACAAAACAGAAAATATTAATGAAAATATAGAAACACCAACTAAAACTGCCACAAAACCCGAAGTTCTTTTTCATTTGAACTTAAAACGCTTACTAAAAGTTGGTATTAGTTCAAATTATCTCAAAGGTTTAGGTTTGGTTTTTGCATTTATTGCTACTCTATTTCAGTATATCGAAGATATTTTTTCAAACCTATTTGGCGTTCATTTTGAGGAAACCTACCTTGATCAAATTCCTGAAACTCTTGGCTATATTGCTGGTTTTGTGATTTTTATCATAGCAGCTGCATTTATTGTCACCGTTGCAACTTCTGTGATTAAATATTTTGAATTAAAAATCACAAAAGTTGATAACGAGTTTGAAGTGGATTATGGACTTTTTAAACGCGTGAACCAAGTTATCAAAAAGAGTAAAACACAAGTTTTTGAAGTAGAGCAAAACCCCATAAAAGACCTTTTTGGTATCAAAAATATTTTTATAAGTCAAGCCTCTTCTGAAGAGCTTAACAAGAAAAAGAAAATAGGCATTGTAGGCGTGAGCAATGATGAAATCAATATTATGTTTCAATCTTTGTTTGATTTGCCTTATGCTCAAGAATTCGTTGTACGTCAAAGCAGTATGCGATTGATAATCCAATTGATGATACGGTATTTTATATTGAGTTTGGGTGTTGGAATTGGTCTGTATTTCTGGCAAAATTTTTATATCAGCTCAATTGTGTTTCTGATCTTAATGGTAATCTTTAGCATTATTTCATACAAAACTGTAAAGAAAAGCCATATCGGAGTCAATGAAAATTTAATAAAAATTCATTCTGGCTCAATTCACACCAATATGAAATATATAGCCACGCATAAAATTCAATCGTTAGCTTTAAAACGCAATTGGTATCAACAACGCAACCAGCACGCTGACTTGTTGATTTATACGGCTTCTGGCGATGAGCAAATCAGTTATTTAAAACATAAAGAAGCCTTAGAAATCATCAATTTTCTGACTTATAAAGTCGAGTCAAGTCAACACAGTTGGATTTGATATTGTACAATCAAATTAATTTTTATCTAAATATTTAACATTATATTATCAAATTAGAATATATTAAAATTATACATTTGTATATACAATTATTGTTTATACATGAATATTGAATCACATATCAAATCTTTTAAAATACCAGAACATAAAAAGGCTCTGATTAACATCATTTATTCAGCAAACTACATTGATGAAAAAATCAATAATGTGTTGAAACCATTTGATATCAGTATTCAACAGTTTAACGTTTTAAGAATTTTAAAAGGTCAAAAAGGCAAACCTGCAAATTTATCAACGATACAAGAAAGAATGGTAACCAAAATGAGCAATACTACACGTTTAGTAGATAAGCTTATTGATAAAAAATTAGTCAATCGAAAAGTATGTCCTGAAAACCGTAGAAAAGTAGAAATATCCATTACCCAAAAAGGTGAAGATTTTTTAAACAAACTTAACGCTTCTGTTGAGTCTAAAGAGTTAGAAATGACTAATCATCTGAAAACCAAAAATTTAAAACAAATAAACGAATTATTAAATCAATTAAGACAATAAACTTATGACAACACACGACTACATTCAAAAACTCAACTTTCGTTATGCGACAAAGCTATTCAATCCAGAAAAAAAGTTAAACGATGAGCAAATTAATAATGTAAAAAAAGCAATACAGCTTTCTGCATCTTCTTACGGTCTTCAGCCTTATGAAGTTTTGATTATAGAAGATATCGATTTGAGAAAAAAGCTCAAATCTGCATCTTGGAATCAGCCACAAATAACAGATGCCTCACATCTAATTGTCTTTTGTGCAAACACTAATGTTGACGACCAATATTTAGATCGATACATTAAAAACATTGCTCAAACCCGAAATATTGATGAAAGTGATTTAAGTGGAATGCGTGATATGTTAGCAAACACAGTTCTAAAACTAGATGATGAATCCAGAATAATCTGGGCACAAAAACAGGCATATATTGCTTTGGGCAATCTTCTATCTGCAGTAGCTCATTTTGGCTTTGATGCCTGCCCAATGGAAGGATTTGACAACGAAAAATACGACGATATTTTAGATTTAAAATCTAAAAATTTGCGTGCAACGGTTATAGCGACACTTGGTTACAGAAGTGAAGATGACCAACTACAACATGCTAAAAAAGTGAGAAAATCTCAAAATGAATTATTTACTGAATATTAATTTTAACCTTTAAATACTAAAAACAATGAAAACAAAATCAAATTTTACAAAATCAATTTTGGCAGTAATAATGGCTTTTACTTTAGTAGCCTTTACTACTGATGTAGAAAAGAAAAAAGTCAACATCAAAGATAGCAAAATCGTTTGGTCTGGCGAAACATTAGTGCTTACTAATACTGGTACAATTAATCTTAATGAAGGCTATTTTGAGTTTGAAAAAGGAAAAATTGTTGGCGGTGAATTTACAGTTGACATGACAAGCATTAATGTTACAAACCTTAAAGGTGAAGATAAAACAAAACTTGAAAATCATCTCAGCTCTGAAGACTTTTTTGCAGTCGATAAATACCCAACTGCAAAATTTGTTATCAACACAGCAGCAGAAAAATCTAATGGTGTTTATGGAATTTCTGGAGATATGACTATTAAAGGAAAAACTAATCCTATCGCTTTTGATTTAAAAGTAACTGATAATACTGCAACAACCAAATTAGTTATAGACCGAACAAAATATGGCATCAAATACGGTTCAGGTTCATTTTTTGATAATTTAGGCGACAGAACCATTTATGATGAGTTTAAGCTTGATATTAAATTAAAATTCTAAATATTATCATTAAAGTTTATTAATAAAAACGCTCTATATGAGCGTTTTTTTTTATTTACCAAAATTGCGACAGTGAATTTACATTGATACGTTTTAAATTTGGATAAAAATATTAAATGGTTCACAAACACTATAAACTATACAAACCCTCTGGCTATCTGAGCCAGTTTATCAATAATCAATCTCGGCGTAAAAACAAAAAACTGCTTGGCGAACTATTTGATTTTCATCCTGATACGATGCCAATTGGTCGTTTAGATCAAAATTCAGAAGGTTTACTTTTACTCACAACTAACGGCAAGTTATCCTACAAAATTTTAAAAGGCAATACCGAAAAAGAATATTGGGTGCTAGTCAGTGGTAAAATCACTTTAGAAGCCATTGAATCCCTAAAAAATGGTATTAACATCAGCATCTATGGCAAAACATACAAAACCAAACCTTGCCAAGCTAATCAAATAGAAACCCCAAATTTACCTGAACCTCAACACGCAATAAAACCACAAGGTGGAAATACAACTTCATGGCTATCCATAACTTTAACCGAAGGTAAATTTAGACAAGTACGAAAAATGACGGCAAAAGTAGGGTTCCCTACGCTTAGACTCGTCAGGGTTAGAATTGGACATGAAAAAATCGAGCATTTAAAACCCAAAGAAGTTTATGAAGTGAATGAATTTAATATTTAAAACTCAAAAAAATATAGATATTTATGTTACTAATACCGAATATGGAAGTGTGATCTAAAGCCTCAAAAATATTAACAGAAAAACATAAGTAAATCTCTATCCTTTTTAATTTTGAATGTTAATTTAACATGAGTTCTATTTATTGAAAGCTGTAAATCAGATGATTACATCTTTTTGTTGGCAAATTTTGTCATTGATAACGAAGAATGAGGAGAAATCTCATCCTACTGAGATATCTCGTCGCTCATGCTTCGCTCTGTTGACATGACAAATGATTAAATATCTGAATTTTATATGAATATATTTTATTGGAATTTATATCGAACTTACGTTAATTTACGGAAGTCAGAAAGCATTAGACGTCTTAAACATCAATCTAAAAACAAAAATGATTAAAAAATATTTAGGATAATTTGTATCCTGTTTTTTAATTTGTAAACCGTTGAAATTTGTTTCAACAGTTTTTTTTGTTTAATTTGATGAGTTAACTTCGTTTCAAAATTCATTTTATGGATGACAAACAATTTATTCCTGGCATTTATAACTACTGCGACCGCTGGTGCGAACGTTGTGATTTTACGCAAAAGTGTCGGGTGTTTCACGACACACATAAAGAGATGAACCAAGCTGAAGACAAAGAAGATTTTGCAAAAATCATTTCGAAAAATCTCAATAAAGCTATGGAAATGCTCATCAACTTTGCTGAAGAAAAAGGAATTGACCTTGATGATATTCAAAACGATGATCAAAGTTATAAAGAAGAAAAACAAAAATTTGAAGATGCTAAAAAACATCCATTAGCAGATAAATCAATGCAATATGTTAATGCAGTTGATGATTGGCTCAAAGAAAACAATAGTTTAGATAAAAAACAAAAAACCTTATTAGAAAACATAGATTTAGGCATTCATCTCGACGACACTGATAAAGCACTTCGTGAGATTGAAGAAGCTTTGAATATTATCAATTGGTATCAATTTCAAATTCACGTCAAATTAGTATCAGCGGTAAATTCTTATCCACATGATCCAGAATTTGAAGATACGATTCAAAATAGACATCATTTTTCTGCTAAAATTGCTTTGATAGGAATTGAAAATTCTATGAAAGCTTGGCAGAGTTTATTGGAACTCCTTAAAGATGACGAAGATTTTATATTAGGACGATTAATGGATTTACAACAGCTCAAAACTATGGTTTATAAAAACTTTCCACAAGTTGATAAATTTAAACGTCCTTATTTTGATGATTAAGTTTTAAACCTAAAACTTTGTCATCACGAAAAATAGGACAAAGCGATTTCTAAACTCGTAGTGAGGAAATATAACCTCATCATCCCGAGGAGTGAAATACAGCGACAAAAAAATCTCACGTGTTTTAGCCGTATTAATTTTTACCATTTAAAAACCAAATTAAACAGACTCCCTCTGCAGAGTTATTCGACATCGCAATGACATAGCTCATAAACATTGATGAAAACCCAGATGGCAGAAAACTCTTTATCATAATAATCTCGATTTTATTATGAATAAAATTTCAGAAACAGTGCTTATGCTCAAATGAATTGGCTTTATAAACAAAGCCCATTTAAGCTATCTGATCTTTTGGGTGTTTGATGAGATATTCAAACTAAACAGAAAATGACTTTATTTAAGCCACTAATGCAATAATTTTTTAGCTACTAATACATTTTTTAAGCCACTAATGCACTAATTTTAGCTACTAATGCACTAATTTTTTAGCTACTAATGCACTAATTTTTTAGCCACTAATGCAATAATTTTTAGCTACTAATACATTTTTTGTATCCTCACAAACAACTACATGTTCTTTATGATTTTAAATTCAATAATTAGAAAGCAAAAAAATCCGCTGAAAACTCAGCGGATTTTTAAATACAATTATAGAATTCAGATCACTTGACTTCTTCAAAGTCCACGTCTTCAACATCATCTTTTGAATCTGAATCTTTAGAGTTTTTAGCATCTTGTTGAGCTCCAGCATCAGCTGCATCACCTTGTGCTTGTTGTGCTTCGGCTTGAGCTTTATACATTTCTTCAGATACTTTTTTCCACTCTTCGTTCAGTTTATCAAGTGCTGGTGTGATTTTTTCAACATCACCTGTTTTGTGTGCTTCTTTCAATTCGCCAAGAGCATCTTCAATTGGCTTTTTCTTATCTTCTGGAAGTTTATCGCCAAATTCTTTCATCTGACTTTCTGTTTGAAAAATCATAGCATCGGCTTCGTTGAGTTTATCAACTCTTTCTTTAGCTTTTTTATCAGCTTCAGCATTAGCTTCAGCTTCTTTTTTCATTTTTTCTATTTCTTCTTCAGTCAATCCAGAAGACGCTTCAATTCTGATGTCTTGTTTCTTACCAGTGGCTTTATCTTCAGCACTTACATTGATAATTCCATTTGCATCAATATCAAAAGTCACTTCAATTTGTGGCGTACCGCGTTTTGCTGGTGGAATACCATCTAAGTGAAAACGACCAATTGTTTTGTTGTCTTTCGCCATCGGACGCTCACCTTGTAAAACGTGAATTTCTACACTTGGCTGATTGTCTTGTGCCGTAGAGAAAATCTGTGATTTCTTAGTCGGTATAGTTGTGTTGGCTTCAATCAATTTTGTATTTACGCCACCCATAGTTTCTATACCAAGAGACAATGGTGTAACATCAAGAAGCAATACATCCTTAACATCTCCAGTCAAAACACCACCTTGAATAGCAGCACCAATAGCAACAACTTCATCAGGATTTACGCCTTTGCTTGGTTTTTTACCAAAGAATTTTTCAACCGCTTCTTGCACTGCAGGAATACGAGTTGAACCACCAACAAGAATAATCTCGTTGATATCATTTTTACTCAATCCAGCAGATTTTAAAGCTTTTTCACATGGTGCAATGGTTTTTTTAACCAAATCGCTGATCAATTGTTCAAACTTAGAGCGTGACAAAGTTCTTACCAAGTGTTTTGGACCACTTTGTGTTGCTGTTACATAAGGCAAGTTGATTTCAGTTGATGTAGAAGAAGACAACTCTATTTTAGCTTTTTCAGCCGCTTCTTTCAAGCGTTGAAGTGCCATTGCATCATCTCTTAAATCAATACCCTCATCTTTTTTAAACTCTTCAGCTAACCAGTCAATGATAGTTTCATCAACATCATCACCACCAAGGTGAGTGTCGCCATCGGTAGCTAACACTTCAAAAACGCCATCGCCTAACTCAAGGATAGACACATCGTGTGTACCACCACCAAAGTCAAAGACAACAATTTTTTGATCCGTGCTTTTTTTATCAAGCCCATAAGCCAATGAAGCCGCCGTAGGTTCGTTAATAATTCGTCTTACTTTAAGCCCAGCAATTTCACCTGCTTCTTTTGTCGCTTGACGTTGAGAGTCATTAAAATAAGCAGGAACGGTAATCACCGCTTCTGTTACATCATGACCAAGATATTCTTCAGCTGTTTTCTTCATTTTTTGAAGAATCATAGCTGACAATTCTTGAGGCGAATACAATCTCCCGTCAATATCAACACGAGCGGTATCGTTTTCACCTTTTGTTACTTTATAAGCCACACGCTTGATTTCTTTAGCAGATTCAGAGAACTTATTTCCCATAAACCTTTTAATCGAAGCAATCGTTTTTTCTGGGTTAGTTACAGCCTGACGTTTCGCTGGGTCACCAACCTTAATTTCGCCACCTTCTACAAATGCAATTACAGATGGTGTTGTGCGTTTTCCTTCAGAATTTGGTATTACCGTTGGCTCGTTACCTTCCATTACAGACACGCAAGAGTTGGTTGTTCCCAAATCAATTCCAATTATTTTACTCATAATATTTGTTTTAAATTCTACTTTTAATTCACTATTTAGTTTTCAATCATTATGCCATCACAAAACTTATGACAGGTTGTCAGACTAATAGTGATTATGCCGGCAAACGTGCTATCCACTACAAGTGCCAATAGGTGACAAAAACAAAACTAAGAGCTGGAAGGAGCTTCCGGTGGTCGCTCAGCCAGCTTAAGTTTTGTAAATTTTGCTACCTATCGTCAGCTTTTCGTTACTATCACTGCCGCTTTTCAACTCTTTTTATAGTTTAACTGTTTTTATAGTTTAACTATTTGTTTGAATGAATTGTGTTTCAATTGTAACTGCTCTTATTTTGAAGGGTAAATACGACAGTTTATTGTTTTTATACACCAAACAGTGTTCTTATATTGGTTAAGGATATGAAACAAGAAAACAAATGAAATAGACACTTTTGTTTTAAAAAATATATTGTTTAATAACTTATGTTTGAAGTAAAAAATAACTCAGTCTCGTAATGATTTTTAGCTGTAATCTAATGAGAAACAGTTGTGTTTTTATTATAAAGTCTAATTTCGATATCGTTTTACTTTTAAAAATTAATACCTCAGAAGTATTTATTTAATGAATTGTTAATCATACATCTACAATTAGCATTTCGACTTCGCTCAATGCTCAAACATCTAAAGCATCACTTTGTATTAAATAAAATTCTAAAATTTCCAAAAGCTCAATCTAAAGGCTTTTTAAAGTTGAGCTATTTAATTCGAACTCACGCCGAATTAGTGAAATTCCCAAAAACTTTGTTTAAACTCAGATTAAATTAGACATATAAACTTAATGGGATCCGTAAAGAATAAGATATATTGATATTTTTGTAAAAAACTTAAAAATATAACTTTATGACAGTTCAAGATATTCAAACCTCTCAACAAGCTATAGACATAGAAGAAAAGCATGGAGCACATAACTATCATCCTTTACCCGTAGTGCTTAAAGAAGGCAAAGGTGTATTTGTTTGGGATGTTGAAGGTAAGAAATATTACGATTTTTTATCAGCCTATTCAGCAGTAAACCAAGGTCATTGCCATCCAAAAATTGTCAATGCCATGACCAATCAAGCCAATCGCATTACTTTAACTTCTCGAGCTTTTCATAATAACGTGCTTGGTGTTTTTGAAAAATACGCTACAGAATATTTTGATTTTGACAAGCTCTTACCTATGAATACTGGAGCTGAAGCAGTAGAAACCGCAATAAAAATCTGTCGTAAATGGGCGTATGAAAAGAAAGGTATAGATGAGCAGGAAGCCAAAATTGTCGTTTTTGAAAACAATTTTCACGGCAGAACCACAACCATCATTTCCTTTAGCAATGATGAAGGTGCCAGAAAAAACTTTGGGCCTTATACGCCAGGATTTATCAAAGTCAATTATAACGATACTCAAGCTTTAGAAGAGGTTTTAAAATCTGAAAAAAATATAGCTGGGGTGCTTGTAGAACCTATTCAAGGTGAAGCTGGCGTTTTTACACCAAGCGATGAGTTTATCCCGCAAGTCAAGCAACTTTGTAATGACCATAATGTTTTATTTATGGCTGACGAAATTCAAACTGGTATAGCTAGAACTGGAGCTTTATTAGCGGTATGTGGTAAGTGTAATTGTCAAGGTCATTGCGAACGCCAAGATACATACTCAAGACCCGATATTTTAATTTTAGGAAAAGCCCTTTCAGGTGGAGTTTATCCTGTTTCTGCAGTTCTAGCTAATAATGAAGTGATGAATGTCATTAAACCTGGACAACATGGCTCAACCTTTGGTGGCAACCCTGTGGCTGCTGCAGTTGGTATGACAGCTCTTGAAGTGGTAAAAGATGAACATCTCGCCCAAAATGCCAGACATCTCGGTCAACTGTTTAGAGATAAAATAAATGAGTATATTCAAAATTCCAATATTGTTAATTTGGTGAGAGGTCGTGGCTTGCTTAACGCTATTGTGATTAATGATAGTGAAGATTCTTCAACCGCTTGGGACATTTGTATGGCTCTAAAAGAAAACGGATTGCTGGCTAAACCTACACATGGCAACATTATTCGTTTTGCACCACCTTTGGTGATTGATCAAGATCAATTGTTAGATTGTGTACAGATTATTACGGAGACTTTAAAGGGTTTTGAGAAATAGGTTTACTCAGGCTGTATAGTTTTAAATCTAAATTATGCATTAGAGTATAATCCTCCATAATAGCCAACCCCCTGTCATTCTGAACGGAGCCTGCCGACCTCTTGTGATTCTGAACGGAGCTTGTCGACCTCTTGTCATTCTGAACGGAGCCTGCGAAGTGAAGAATCTTTTCGTGAAACGAACCCCAATACGTGAGAGAGAGATTCCTCTACCGAAGCTTCGGTATCGGAATGACATTCCCTTGTCATTCTGAACGGAGCTTGTCGGAGTGAAGAATCTCTCAGTGAACCAAACCTCACTTGTCATTCTGAACGGAGCTTGTCGGAGTGAAGAATCTCTCAGTGAACCAAACCTCACTTGTCATTCTGAACGGAGCCTGCCGAACCCTTGTCATTCTGAACGGAGCTTGCCGAACCCTTGTCATTCTGAACGGAGCTTGTCGGAGTGAAGAATCTCTCAGTGAACCAAACCTCACTTGTCATTCTGAACGGAGCTTGCCGAAGTGAAGAATCTCTCAGTGAACCAAACCTCTCTTGTCATTCTGAACGGAGCCTGCCGAACCCTTGTCATTCTGAACGGAGCTTGCCGAAGTGAAGAATCTCTCAGTGAACCAAACCTCACTTGTCATTCTGAACGAAGCTTGCCGACCTCTTGTCATTCTGAACGGAGCTTGTCGGAGTGAAGAATCTTTTGGTGAAACGAACCCCAAAACGTGAGAGAGATTCCTCCTAAAGTCCTTTAGACTAAACGCGATATTCAGCTTGTAAACGAATCCCTCTATATTCCACATCAGTATTAATTCTAAAAACATCATAGCCAAAATCTCCACCGCGTTCTTTTTGATCACTTTTCCATGAAGATAGATTGTAATTGTATCTTAAAGCTCCTCCTAAATCAACAACAGGCTTATCTTGAGCTAAAATAATTGAAGGATTAATAAAAAGCAGCCATAAAATTTTCTTCATAAAAAAGAATGGTTTTCTTCAAATTTCAAAAAAATGTTAAAGAATAACAAACTTAATTAAACCTTTATTAGAAATACTCGACGTATAAAACACTTAAGAAAAGTGTATATTACTGGTAATCATAGCCTATAATAAGAAAAATAATCGTAAAGATTTAGTGCCTGTAAAAATTAAAAAAAGAAAGATTTAATAGATTAAATAAAAAAACATTCTGACCAAATCGCCAGAATGCTTTTTAAAAAGTGATCGCGACAGGATTCGAACCTGTGACCGTCTGCTTAGAAGGCAGATGCTCTATCCAGCTGAGCTACGCGACCAGATATAGAAGAATTTAGAGAGCCTCTCTCTCAAGGTCTGCTTAGAAAGTATCCTGACGAATTTTGTCAGCACAACTGAGCTACGCGACCAGATAAAAGAATTTTAGAAAATTTATTCTACATTCTTTATTAATCCAATATGTCAAGGTCGGCTTAGAAAGTATCTCGCACATATTGTGTTAGAACAACTTAACTAAGTCTGTGTAAAATTTGACAGAACTAATTCCATTAAATTTAAGGTCTGCAAAATTAATATTTTTTTGGATATAAAAAATTTATAAAAGCATTATTATTGAATTTATTTTAATTTGATAAATCTCAATATTCCTTTTAATGGAGTGAATACTGCTTCAATTGATTTGTTTTATATTTGCTTAGATTTTTAAATATGGAAAACCAAACTTCAAATTATAAAAAACTAAGCATAAACTACGGAATTATTTTTGGAGTATATTCTTCTGCATTATTATGGCTTAGCTACAAATTCAATTTTGAAAACAGTTTATTGATGTCTCTTATTTCTGTCATCGTTGCTGTTTTGGTGGTTTTTTTTCCCATACAACAATTCAAAACCTATAATGACAATATTTTAAAATTGAGTGAAGCTCTAAAAATTGGTCTAATCGTAGGGTTAATTAGTGGTTTAATCTATGGCATTTATACTTATTTGCATTATAAGTCTATAGATGTGGAGTTCATTCCACTTCAATTAGAAGAAAGCAAAAAAGAGCTTGAGCTTAATAGTAGTAAAATGACAAAAGAAGAATTGGAACAAGGTATCGCGATGATAGAAACATTGCTTTCTCCGTTTATGCTTGCCACTTTTGCATTATTTACTTTACTGTTTAAATCTTTTATTATAAGTCTAGTTATTGGCTTGATAAAAAAAAATTAACCTATGCTAATTTCCATCGTCATTCCATTACTCAACGAAGCTGAATCACTTCCAGAGCTTCACACTTGGATAAAAAGAGTGATGGATCACAACAATTTTAGCTATGAAGTTATTTTTATTGACGATGGCAGTTCAGACAATTCTTGGGAGATTATTAAAAATTTAAAAAACAATCACTCTGAAATCAAAGCTATTCGATTTTCAAAAAATTATGGCAAATCTCAAGCTTTACACGCTGGCTTTGATATGGCTGATGGTGATATTGTTTTTACGATGGATGCCGATTTACAAGATAGTCCTGATGAAATTCCAGAAATGATTGAAATTTTAAAAACAAAAAATCTTGACCTTTTATCTGGATGGAAAAAAAAGCGTTATGACTCTGTAATCTTTAAAAATTTACCTTCTAAACTTTTTAATTATGTCGCACGAAAAACTTCTGGTTTAAAACTACACGATTTCAATTGCGGGTTAAAAGCTTATAGAAAAGACGTGGTTAAATCTATTGATGTTAAAGGTGAAATGCATCGCTATATTCCTGTTCTGGCTAAGAATGAGGGTTTTAAACATATAGATGAAAAACCTGTCAAACACCAAGCCAGAAAGTTTGGACAAACCAAATTTGGAGCCGAACGATTTATCAATGGATTTTTAGACTTGGTATCGCTATGGTTTTTTTCTAAATTTGGCAAACGACCAATGCATTTTTTTGGTGCACTTGGGGTTTTGATGTTTGTCATCGGGTTGCTTTCATCAATTTATATTGGTGGCTCCAAACTTTATAAACTATACAACGATTTACCAAATATATTAGTGGTTGACAACCCGTTTTTTTATATTGCTCTATCCAGTATGATTATTGGTGTGCAATTATTTTTAGCTGGATTTATTGCTGAACTTTTATTAAATAATCAGTCTTCAAAATACAGATACAATATATCAGAAAAAATTTAATTATGGATAAAAAAATTATAGAAAAAGCTCAAGAATGGTTAGATAAACCTTTTGACCAAGATACCCAAAAATCTGTTCAGCATCTTATCGAAAATGATTTATCAACTTTAGAAGATGCTTTTTACACTAATATCAATTTTGGAACTGGTGGAATGCGTGGTATTATGGGCGTTGGAACCAATCGAATCAACAAATATACCTTAGGAAAAAACACTCAAGGCATTTGTAACTATCTCAAAAAGGTTTTTCCTGATCAAAAACATAGCGTTGCTATTGCCTTTGATTGTCGTCATAATAGCAAAACATTGGCTAAAGTGGTTGCTGATGTGTTTTCTGCTAATGATGTTAAGGTTTTTATTTTTGAAGATTTAAGACCAACTCCTGAATTGTCTTATGCATTAAAAACTTTAAATTGCCACTGCGGAATAGTTTTGACTGCAAGCCACAATCCACCAGAATACAATGGATATAAAGTCTATTGGCAAGACGGCGGTCAGATAGTTCCACCGCAAGATCATGAAATAATTGAAGAAATCAATCAACTTCAATTCAAAGATGTCTTGTTTAAACCTAAAGAAAATTTAATAAATTATATCGGAGAAGAAATTGATAAAAAATTTATTAAAGATTCCATTCATAACGCCAAAACATCATTAAAATCATCAGCTCGTGAAGATTTAAAAATCGTTTTTACTTCTATACACGGAACAGCCATAAAACTGATTCCGCAGACTTTAACTCAAGCTGGCTATACTCAATTAGCAATTGTCAAAGAACAAGCCGAACCTGATGGCGATTTTCCTACCGTAAAATCACCAAACCCAGAAGAACCTGAAGCTTTAAAAATGGCATTAGATCTCGCTGACAAAAATGAAAGCGATATTGTCATTGGCACAGATCCTGATAGCGATAGACTTGGTGTTGCTGTAAGAGACAACAACCAAAAAATGATTTTACTTAACGGCAACCAAACTATGATTTTAATGACTTGGTTTTTGCTTGAGAAATACAAAAACAATTTAAAAGGAAACGAATTTGTTGTATCAACTATAGTTTCAACTCCTATGATGCGTGTTATAACAGAAAATTATGGCGTTGAATTTACGGAAACCTTAACGGGTTTTAAATGGATAGCTGATTTAATAAAGAAATATCCCAATAAACACTTTATTGGTGGTGGTGAAGAAAGCTTTGGGTTTATGGTTGGTGATTTTGTAAGAGATAAAGATGCCATCACCTCTACTCTGCTTATCTGTGAAATTTCAGCTCAACTAAAATCGGAAGGCTCATCTTTGTATAATAAATTGATTGAACTTTATACAGAACATGGCTTTTACAAAGAAGATCTTGTTGCTTTGGTTAAAAAAGGAATTGAAGGTCAAAAAGAGATTCAACAAAAAATGAAAGATTTAAGAGATCATCCCTTAGATAAAATCTGTGGAGAAAAAGTTGTTCTAATTGAAGATTATCAAAATTCTACGGCAAAAAACTTTCAAAATCACAAAACCACAAAACTTGATATTCCCAAGTCTAACGTGTTGATTTATTATACTGAAAACGGTACTAAAGTTGCAGCAAGACCAAGTGGAACAGAGCCTAAAATTAAATTTTATATCAGCGTCAATACCAGTTTATCTAAAGTTGAAGATTTTGAAAAAGTTGACAATATGCTAAACCAAAAAATATCTAAGATAAAAACGGAACTCGGTCTATAAAACCACCGCTAAAGCTTATCAGGGTAGCTAATCCTTGATATTTCAGCTTTGGCTGTAATGTTGTTTTCACCTTCAATAATCCATGTCATTGCAACAGGTATTCTGTTTACTGTAATGTATTTATAATAAGTCAATACGCCTTTATCAAAAGGTTTAGTCTTAATATCGGTTGAATAATTTACCTTTTCAATGATATGGGTTTGAGGATGCTTAAAGATTTCAAAATCTGTATCAGACAGGCGAGATTTGTATTTAAAACCAATCAAACTATCTTTTTCAAAAGGTTTCAGTGCTTTATCTGTTTGGATCCAAAAAGGCAAAGCATATAATTCTGCAGACCACAACACGATCTTTTCAAACTTAGATTCCATTTTTTGGGTATTTAAAACCGTATCAAGTTTTGAATTTTTAATCTTAATTTCAGTACCCTCAGTGTTTAAAATCAAGTTACCATCAAAAAAAACAGAATCTTCCGTGCTTAGTTTCAAATGAAATTTAACAGCCTTTTCCGCTTCAAAAGCTCGAGTGTTGTAAGCCGATCGTAAAGGTGATAAAGTGCTATTGTATCTGTTTTTATCGATAGATTTGGACGTGCTTTCATCGCTTTTACTTTTAGCTTTATCTGATTGACAACCAAAAGAAATTATGCAAGAACAAAAAAACAAAACAAAAGATTTTCGTAGCATGACAATTTTTTTTTTAAAATTAAACAATATTATAGAAATTAATTCTGACTATAACAATAAAAAAATTAAATTTGTCGATATGTTAAAAATATAAAGTTCTCTTGACATGCTGACACGAAGACATATTAGAACCAAGGTTATGCAAAGCATTTATGCCACTAAGCATAGCAACTTTGGCAATATCAAAAGCCAAGAAAAGTTTTTGAACAAAAGTATGCAAGATATGTTTGACCTTTTTATAATCAATTTAAACTTGTTGGTCAACATTTCTATGTGTGCAGAAAAATTTTATAACCAAAGTAAAAAAAAACATTTACCAAGCCAAGAGGACAAATCTCCAAACTTAAAATTTGTCAACAACAAGATTTTACAAAAACTTAAAACTTCAAAGATTTTAGAAAAAATTAATCATCAAAAAAAATTAGATATTTGGGACTTTGATGATGAATATCCTGCTTTACTTTGGGATGAAATCAAGCAAAGTGAAATTTATTATGAATATTTAAATCATAAAAAATCATCATATGATATTGATAAATTTTATATCATAGAAATTTATAAAAAAATTATCGCCCCTAACGACAAACTTTATGAATATTTTGAAGATCACAAACTCACATGGATTGACGATTTACCCATTGTTAACACGAGTTTAATCAGATTTTTAAAATTTATTCCTAAACATTCCAAAGATTTAAAATTTCCAGAATTATTTAAAAACAAAGATGATTATGAGTTCGGTATTCAATTACTTCAAAAAACACTTCTGAACGAAGATACTTTCAGTAAAGATATTGTTAAAAACACTCAAAATTGGGACAAAGAACGAATAGCAAGCCTTGATTATATCATGCTTTTAATGGCATGCACTGAATTTAATAAATTTCCAAGTATCCCGATTAAAGTAAGCATCAATGAATATTTAGAAATTGCCAAAAACTATTCCACACCAAAAAGCAGTAACTTTATAAATGGTGTCTTAGATAAAATAGTTAAGCAGTATAAAAATGAAAATAGACTGAATAAAAGTGGCCGAGGCTTGATAGAATAAATAATTTATAATACTTTTGAAAAAAATAAACTAAAATACAGAAATATGAAAAAATTAATTTTATGTCTATTAGTAATGTCTTCAGTGACATTCACATCTTGCAAAAAAGATGCATCCGAAAAAGTAAAAGCAGAAAACGTTGAAAACGCCACTGAAAGAGATGCTAAAGAAGTGGTTTACCCAACTTTAGATTTTGATAAAAAAACTCACGATTTCGGAACAATTGACGAAGGCGATGTAGTAGAACACACTTTTACTTTTACTAACAATGGAAAAGCACCATTGGTTATCACAAACGCTAGAGGTAGTTGTGGCTGTACTGTTCCAAGTTATACCAAAGAACCTATTGCACCTGGTGAGTCTGGTGAAATGTTGGTTAAGTTTAATTCAAGAGGAAAAAGAAATCAACAAAACAAATCAGTAACTATTACTGCAAATACAGAAAAAGGTAAAGAAACCTTACAAATTAAAGCATTTGTCAATCCTTCAGCTAATGCCAAAAACGCTAAAGCTGGTTCACCAATTCAAGTTAAATAATTTTAGATGGGAGATATAGGAGGCTTATTGCCTATGCTATTGATTTTTGTGGTAATCTTTTTTTTCATGATAAGACCACAAATGAAAAAGCAAAAACAAGAAAAACAATTTAGTGCAAATCTTAAAAAAGGTGATAAAGTCGTAACAAAAAGTGGAATGCACGGCAAAGTTGTTGATTTTAGCGAAAAACTTGATGCCGTTATTCTTGAGACAGGTGCTGGTAAAATAACTTTTGACAAATCTTCTATTTCATTAGAAATGTCTCAAAAAATAAATGCACCAAAAGAAGATAAAAAGAAATAACAACATAATAATTTAAGATAAAAGCCGGGTAATGCTCTCGGCTTTTTTTTGATTAAAAACAAAAAATAAATGAAATCGTATAAGTTTTTTCTATGCTCTTTCTTGTTTGTAGCATTCTGGACTAGTAATGTCAAAGCTCAAGATGTAAATCCTAACAATCAAGAACTCTTTAGTGAATTTAAGGATAGAACTGGCAATAGCTATCGTTCAGCCAATGGTGTTCCGGGTCCCGAATATTGGCAAAATCAAGCCAACTATAAAATTGATGTGAGTTTAAATCCTGAAAATCACAAAATAAAAGGTCAAGTAAAGATTGAATACATCAACAACAGTCCATTTGATTTAGATTATGCTTGGCTTTTCCTTGAACAAAATAGGTTCACACCAACTTCAAGAGGAACTTTAACAACACCATTAGATGGAAATCGATATGATGGCGATATTGATGGTGGATATAGTTTGTCTAACATTAAAGTCGAAACAAATGGCACTTCAAGTAGCAAGCATATTATCAATGATACACGTATGCAAGTCTTTTTTGAAAAACCACTTAAAGCTAATGGTGGTAAAGCTAATATAAGTATGGATTTTGAATTTAAAATTCCAGAAAAAGGCATGGATAGAATGGGAAGATTAGAAGTTGAAGACGGTGTGATTTATGCTTTAGCTCAATGGTATCCAAAAATGGTAACCTTTGATGATATTAATGGTTGGAACGTTATGCCTTATCTCGGTGCAGGAGAATTTTATTTAGAATACGGAAATTTTGAATATTCTGTAACTGCTCCAAGAGAATATATCGTTGTTGGTTCTGGAGAATTGCAAAACCCAAAAGAGGTTCTGACAAAACAACAACAAAGAAGATTAGATAAAGCTAAGCAATCAGACAAAACACAATTCATTATTAAGCCAAACGAAGTCGGTCAAACTGATAAAATCAGGCCTGATGGTGATAACTTTACGTGGAAATTTAAAATACAAAACTCAAGAGACGTTGCCTTTGCAGCCTCAAAAGCCTTTATATGGGATGCCGCAAAAATCAATTTACCAAATGGTAAAAAAGCCTTAGCCCAATCTGCATATCCTAAAGAAAGCTATGGCGAAGATGCTTGGGAACGTTCTACCGAATATACAAAAGCTGCCATCGAGCATTATTCTAAAAAATGGTTTCCATATCCCTACAAAAATGCAGTTAACGTTGCCAGTAATGTTGGTGGTATGGAATATCCTGGCATTGTATTTTGTAGCTATAAATCAAAAGGTGAAAGCCTATGGGGCGTTACCGATCATGAATTTGGACACATTTGGTTTCCTATGATTGTTGGCAGTAACGAAAGACGACATGCCTGGATGGATGAGGGTTTCAATACTTTTATCAACCTCTACTCTACTGATGCATTCAATGATGGTGAATATCCTAACCGAATGCTAATGGCTAAGCAAAGTCTGATTCCGTGGTTTTTAAGTCCAAATAGAGAAGCTATCAGCACTTTCCCTGACGTTGTACAAACGCAAAACTTAGGCATTGTAGCTTACTATAAACCTGCTTTAGGTTTATATATTTTAAGAGAATATATTCTCGGTTCTGAACGATTTGATTTTGCATTTAAAAGCTACATCAAAGCTTGGGCATACAAACACCCTACACCAACAGATTTCTTTAATATCATAGAAAATGCCGCAGGAGAAAACCTAAGCTGGTTTTTTAAAGCTTGGTTTTATGGTAATGATAATATTGACTTAGCCGTCAATAAAGTTGAAAAATCTGAAATAGGTTATAAAATTGAATTTGAAAATTTTGGTATCCCAATGCCTGTTGTTTATAATGTCTATTACCAAGATGGAAGCAAAGATGAATTAAGGTTGCCTGTTGAAATTTGGCAAAGGGGTGATACTTGGACTACAGCTATAAAAACCGACAAAACGATAAAAAAAGTTGTGATTGATCCTAATCGTATTTTACTTGATGTTAAGCCTGACAACAACCGTTGGGAAACTGAGTGATAAAGCCTTTAGAATCAATTCAGAGTTCAAACATGTTTTGATATTATTTTAGATTATGGCTTTAAGTAATATTCTATGGGTATTTTTAGGTGGAGGCATCGGAAGTGTTTTACGCTTTGTCGTTACAAAAACTTTTAGCCAAATATTTGCTAACCTGTATTGGGGTACATTAAGCGTTAATCTTGTTGGGAGTTTATTAATAGGTTTATTGATAGGTTTTGAAATTAAATCAATCCTACATCAACCGATATTGCTTTTACTCGCAACAGGGTTTTGTGGTGGCTTTACTACATTTTCAGCATTTAGTTTAGAAAGTTTAAACTTGATTAAATCTGGACAATATCTGTACGCAACATCCTATATTCTAATCAGTATTATTCTCGGAATCATAGCTGTTGGTTTAGGATTTTATCTTGCAAGACAAATATAAAATCAAAAATATGTAATGATGAATATTGTATTTATTGAACCCTTTCGGCATCAACTCCTGCCACTGACTTATACTAAGCCTGTTTCTGAGATAAGATGTGGGATTTTGAAAATGAAAGAAAAATGGGAAAAAAGATTACCTGAAGCTGATTTTTCTAATTTGACAGAAAATTACCTTAAAACCCTTTGGCCAAGCCAAATCGAAAAGGATAATATTTTTGTAAATGCCTCTGTTTTTCCAACTCCAAAGTTGATTGATCATATTACAAAATTAAAATCTAATCAAGCACTTTTTTCCGATGATGTGGTTGTCGCCTACAGATCTGATGCACCTGAAAAATACAATGAAGTTTTAAAATTCAAAGAAAAGCTTAATTTTTTAAAATGGCCTTGGGATATTTTTGCTTTCAATCATGAAGCTATTTCTGATGATTTTAAACTCATAACCCAAAACAGAGTTTCTGAGCCAATTCCAGAGCATATTTTAGCTATTAATCCCAATCAAATATTTATTGAAAAGGGTGCAAAACTTATCAATGGTACTTTAAATGCTTTGGATGGTCCAATTTATATTGGTAAAGATACAGAAGTTATGGAATCCGTAAATATTCGTGGTCCTTTTGCATTATGTGAAAATGCAGTTGTAAAAATGGGTGCAAAAATTTATACAGGAACCACCATCGGACCTTTTTCTAAAGTTGGTGGCGAAGTAAGCAATTCCGTCATTCAAGGATTTTCAAATAAAGGTCACGATGGTTTTTTAGGAAATTCTGTTATTGGAGAATGGTGCAATCTTGGAGCCGATACCAACACATCTAACTTGAAAAACAATTATGCATCAGTAAAATTGTGGAACTATAATCAAGAGAAATTTGTTGATACTGGTTTACAGTTTTGTGGACTTATCATGGGCGATCATTCTAAATGCGGTATCAATACCATGTTTAATACTGGAACTGTAGTTGGTGTAAGTGCTAATATTTTTGGCGAAGGTTTTCCTCGAAATTTTATACCAAGTTTTAGTTGGGGTGGCAAAAATGGTTTTATCACCTATAAATTTGAAAAAGCACTTGAAGTTGCAGAGATTGTCATGAAAAGACGTAACAAAAAGTTAAATGATTATGATGTTGATATATTAAAAAGCGTCTTTGAAATTTCTCAACAGTATAGACAACATTGAAACACTTTCTATAAAAAGGAATAACCTATAGCTAATGTGAAATTACCATTTTTACCGTCGCTATTTTCAAAAACATCAGTTAGACCAAAAACATAACGGGCATCAGCTCTCAAACCGAATGGCAAGTCAACACCTAATCCAGCTGCACCAGACAAATCAAAACTTTTAGTTTCAAGAAGGTTCGGAAGGTTGTCATCAATAAGGAAACCAAATTGTGGCCCAAGTTGAACATTTAAACCTCCAATCAGATAATATTTCAGTAAAACAGGCACATTGATATAATCTAAATCAATGTCTGAATCTTCAAATTCTGCACCTTGTCGTGAATAAAGCAATTCTGCTTGTAAACCAATTTTACTGATTTTAGTTCCTACAAAAAAACCAGCATTGAAACCAGTTTTGTTATCAAAACCACTGACATCACTTAAAGTTGAAAAATTAGCCCCAATTTTGACCCCTAAATCAATTTTTTGTGCATGAGTTAGTTGAGCGGTAATCAATATAGCAAAAAGAATTTTTAAGATTTTCATAGTTTTTAAATTTTGGTTTTGTCCAGATAAGTTATCGTGCTAATTTAAGATTAAATCTTCAATATAATGAGTTATAAATGTTATTTTAAATGTCGCATAAATATCTCCTTAAAACACAAGTCGGTATCATACTTTTTATCAACAATATTATTCATTCAAATCGGTATTACATTTACACAAAAAGAACTAATAGCAACAACCTTTTTCTGACAGTAGTTAAAACTAAATTTCAAATATAATCAATAAATATCCAAATTTGATAATTTCTATGGTTTCTAATTTAGAATTTCAACATCAAAATCTTTATTGTATTTGATAATATATAAGCCTTGGTTATGATAAACATCTTCCATAAAGGCTTGATTATAGCTAAAACGATTTTCGGTATATTCTGTATAAAGTTTTAGAGTTTTTGGATCTTTTAAATCACCATCGTAGGCTAATCTCAAAAGAATATCATAAGTCATATCAAAAGCCCTAGTTACATATTTATTTGGAGCATAACCATATTCTTTAATAAAGTTTTGTATAAAATCATTGCTTTCAAGTACTTCATTTTTGGAAGTGCTGACATAGGTAAATGACAAAGCACAAAGAGCCGCATTATTGATAACTTCGCCAAAAGCCTCATTTCGGTCTGAAGTTAGCAATTTGATGTTATAGCCTGCTATATCTTCATCTTGACTTTTATTCAAACTATACAAATGATTTATTACACTTTCTGAAACTCCAATCTGATCGGTTTCTAAAATAACCATGTTGTCTTTTTCAGAATTTAACAATTCCTTGAGAGCATCTTTTTCGACAAAGGGTTTATCGACTTTAAAAAACCTCGCATTAGGGAAAGTATATTTATATTTATCATAAGTTTCTTTTGAAGCACTGTCTATGATAAAAACAAGTTGGGTTTGATCAGTGAAAGTACTATCTATATAAGTAATTAATGTTTCGGTTTTTAAATTTTGTTTAGGTAAAGTGTTAAAGACAAAAGATGATGCATTTTGAGATTTTGAGATAGGTATAAATACAGGAATATTTCGAGTAGAATTATGTTTACTCAGTAGCTCGACATTTGAATTTGTGATTGGTCCAATAATAGCATCTCGATCGTTTAAGTCATTAGCTGTTAAGATAGACTCTAAAACTAAAGCATCTTTTTTGGTATCAAATATTTTTAAATCCGTATAAATTCCTTTTGATTTTGCATAATCTATAGCCCATTTCACGCCTTGATAGATATCTAATGAAATACTAAAAAGCTTATTTTTTTTGATGACAGTTTGTGGTTCAACACTGACACTATCTTTTTTAAACTGATCTAAAGAAAATGGTAAAAAAAGTGCTAGTTTTTTTTCGTTATAGTTTTGAACATAATTTTCTAAATTGATAATTTTATTTTCAGTAATCTCAGTGATTTGCTTGGGTAATTTTATTATCATCCCAGCTTTTAAACCTTCTCTTCTTACAATTGGATTTAGCTTATAAATTATATCTTCACTCACTTTAAACTCTTTGGTTAAGCTGTATAAAGTTTGATGTCTAGGAACTTCATAATATTGCAAATCTATTGCCAAAATATCAAGATTAGAATTTTCTTCTTCTGCTGAATAGCTTGGTATAACTTTGACTAATTGTCCAGTTTGAACCTCTATTATATTTTGATTGAGACTGTCAAAAGCTTTGATGCTCATACCGTATTTTGAAGCGATATCGGCTTTTTTTTCTCCTGGTAAAACAATATGTTTAAAAGCCGAAAAATTTGAGTTTTTTATACTTTGGTTAAAATCTATTTTTTGATATTCCTCAGGCAATTTATAGGCGGGTAATTTTAAGACTTCACCTGCCTGAAGTTCTCTATCATATAGGTTAGGATTAAAGGCTTTGATATCTGCAATACTTAAATTAAAACTTTTTGAAATACTATATAAAGTCTCTTTTGTTTTTACCCTGTAGCGAAGAAAACCAAAATTTTTAGACTCTGCTTTTGGAATCACTATTTTTTGCTGACCAATAGCTTTTGTGTTTTTTAAATCGGGATTATATTTAAGTAACAAATCTAATGAAATGTTATTGGCTTGTGCAATACTTTGTGGTGTATCGTCTGGTTTGACATCATACACTACATAGTTTTGAGCCTGAACAATTTTCAGACTCATTAAAATAAAGAAAGTAAAACAATATTTAAACTTCATACTTATTCCCATTCAATTGTTGATGGTGGTTTTGAACTGATGTCATAAACCACACGATTAACGCCTTTGACTTGATTGATAATTTTATTAGAAACACTTTGCAAAAATTTGTAGGGCAAATCTACCCAATCAGCAGTCATACCATCCGTTGATTCTACAGCACGTAAAGCTACAACTTTTTCGTAAGTACGCTCATCTCCCATTACGCCAACAGAATTTACTGGTAATAGCATAGCACCAGCTTGCCATACCTTATCGTACAGTTTCCATGTGCGGAGTGTTTTTATAAAAATATGATCAACTTCTTGTAAAACACTAACTTTTTGAGGCGTGACGTCATCTAAAATTCTAATGGCTAAACCTGGACCAGGAAACGGGTGGCGTCTTAAAAGTTTGGAAGAAACACCTAATTCTTTTCCTACGCGACGCACTTCATCTTTGAACAACATTTTTAAAGGTTCAACAACTTTCAGTTTCATATATTCTGGTAATCCGCCAACGTTATGGTGTGATTTGATGGTAACCGAAGGACCATTGACCGAAACCGATTCAATCACATCAGGATAAATTGTACCTTGAGCTAAAAAGCTTACGTCTTTAATTTGATGTGCTTCGTCATCAAATACTTCTATAAAAGCATTGCCAATACGTTTGCGTTTGAGTTCGGGGTCAGTCACGCCTGCCAAAGCGGCATAAAATTTTTCGGAAGCATCAACGCCTTTGACGTTTAGTCCCATATTTTTGTATTGGTCTAAGACTTCATCAAATTCGTTTTTTCTCAGTAACCCATTGTTTACAAATATGCAATACAGATTTTTGCCAATAGCTTGATTTAGAAGAACCGCAGCAACCGTTGAATCAACGCCACCACTTAAACCCAAAACAACTTTTTGGTTGCCAATGGTTTGTTTTAACCATTCAACACTTAAATCTACAAATTTAGCGGGCGTCCAATCTTGAGGAACTTGAGCAATTTTGACCAAAAAATTTTCAAGCAATTTCAAGCCATCTGTGGTATGATAAACTTCAGGGTGAAATTGAATGCCATAAGTATCTTCATTTTCAAATTGAAAGGCTGCAAACTTAACATCTTCTGTTGAAGCTATACAATGTGCATTTGGTGGTAACTTTGTGATAGTGTCACTGTGAGACATCCAGACTTGTGAGCCTTCTTTAATACCTTTGAATAACGGATTATCTCGTTTGATGTCTTCTAAATGGGCTCGACCAAATTCTCGGGTATTTGAAGCTTCAACACTACCTCCGTTTTGCTGCACTAAGTGTTGGGCACCATAACAGATTGCCAAAATTGGTAATTGTCCTTTTATCTGTTTTAAATCAGGTATTGGTGCATTGGCATGCCTTACTGAAAATGGACTTCCCGAAAGAATTACAGCTTTAAAACTGGATAAATCTTTTGGAATTTTATTAAAAGGTTTGATTTCGCAATAAATGTTAAGTTCTCTTACACGTCTAGCAATCAATTGTGTGTATTGAGAACCGAAATCTAAAATGAGGATATTTTTTTGCATGAACAAAAGTAAAAATTTGAATTTTAATTCTATACTTTTTTAGGCAGTTTATATGGCTTATTTTTAAGCTTAAATTTTTTTAAACCCACAATTTAAGTAATCAAATTTAGATATTTAATACCGAATGCTATTTCAAATATGCATAAATGCTCCTTAAAATATCAGTTTGTCACAGACTATCACGTCGGTATTATACCTTTGTCTTTTTATTAACGATATTTAAAACGAGAACATCACATTAAATATTGTTGCCATAGCAGTGATTCGTTGTTGGATTGAAAAGATAAATACTGGCAAAGTTAGTTCCATCACTTTCAATGTTGGACATCATTTCTCTATTGCAGTCCTTTAGGATAGCAGATATAATACTTAACCACAGGTTGAGCTAAGGTTTTTAAATTCAATTGATCCGAAACTTGAGAGACTTCTTTGATTTTTTCATTTTTAAACAAAATCATAATCTGCTGATAATCATAGTTATACGCTTGATTTGACGTGCTGCCTTCAAAGAAAAAATATTTAGCTTCTTCTGAAGTGATGTTAAATTGTTTTTGAATATTGTGTTTTATATTTTCTATTTTTTTGGCTTTAAAAGCTTTGTTTTTCAACTTGACTTTAAACAATTTTCTGTTGATAAGCATTTGGCATAGTTTACTCAAAATTCGATCTGAATGGTTTTGCCATTGTTTTATGGCAGTCATAATATCATAATCATCAAGTTGAGCGAAACGTTCTAAAATTTCAAGGCTAAAATTGTCATACAAAATGTTGTGATTTAAAAAGTAAGACAGACTTGAGTTGGATTGCAATTCATTGCCTTTTTGAATTAATTCTTTAGCTCTTTGAAGTATTTTTATCAAAATCAATTCTGCACCAAGGCTGGTTTTGTGCAAATAGACTTGCCAATACATCAAACGTCTCGCTAATAAAAATTTTTCTACTGAATAAATGCCTTTTTCTTCAATCATCAATTGATTGTCTCTCACATTAATCATTGTGATTAATCTATCAGAATTGATATTGCCTTCAGCCACGCCAGTGTAAAAACTATCGCGTTTTAAATAATCCAACCGGTCAATATCTAATTGACCTGCAACAAGTTGGGTTAAAAATTCTTTATCATAATTACCTTTAAAAATTTTAATAGCTAAATCAAGTTTGCCATTAAAATCTTGATTGAGCGTTTCCATAAATTCTAAAGATAAATTTTCATGGCTCAAACCTTCAATCAAACTATTTTCTAAAGCGTGTGAAAAAGGACCGTGACCAATATCGTGAAGCAAAATAGCTATGAGTGTAGCTTCTTCTTCGTCTTTGGTAATTTTAATACCTTTAAATTTTAAGGTTTGAATAGCCTTTTGCATTAAATACAAACAACCCAAAGCGTGCTGAAAACGCGTGTGTTGTGCACCAGGATAAACCAAATGCGACAAACCCATTTGCGAAATTCGCCTAAGTCTCTGAAAATAAGGATGTTCAATTAAATCAAAGATGAGTTCGCTTGGAATGGTAATAAAACCATATATTGGGTCGTTTATAATCTTGAGTTTGTTTTGTTTTTTCAAAATAATTTCGCTTAATTTCAGCAAATATAAATATATGACTAAGATAAAAATACTTTGGGTGGATGATGAAATTGATTTGTTAAAACCACATATCATGTTTTTGACTAAAAAAGACTATGAGGTTACGACTTGTCAAAGTGGTGTGGAAGCCATAGAAACCATTGACAATGAACGTTTTGACATTGTGTTTTTAGATGAAAATATGCCCGGACTTTCAGGCATTGACACCTTAGCTGAAATCAAAGCTAAACAAAACAACTTGCCTGTGGTGATGATTACTAAAAGTGAAGAAGAGTATATCATGGAAGAAGCCATTGGTTCTAAAATTGCAGATTATTTGATTAAACCCGTCAATCCTAATCAAATTTTGTTGAGTTTAAAAAAGAATTTAGACCACAGCCGATTGGTCTCTGAACGCACAACTTCGCATTATCAACAAGCGTTTAGAAAACTGTCTATGGATTTGTCACAAGTCAATTCTCATCAAGAATGGGTAGAGCTTTACAAACAACTCTTGTATTGGGAAATGGAACTTGACCATCTTGATGATTCTTCGATGACAGAAATTTTAGAATCTCAAAAACAAGAAGCCAATTCTGCGTTTTTTAAATTCATCACTAAAAATTACGAATCTTGGTTTGACCGTAATACTGACGAAGCACCAACTCTGTCTCATCAATTGTTTAAAACAAAAGTGGTTCCTGAGCTTAAAGACGAACAACCAATATTGATGGTGGTTGTAGATAATTTGAGATACGACCAATTGAAAGCCATTGAACCTATTATCAACAACCACTTTAAAAAAGAAAAAGAAGACGCTTTTTTTAGCATTTTGCCCTCTGCAACTCAATATGCCAGAAATGCTATTTTTTCAGGTTTGATGCCGTTGGATATGCAAAAACTTTACCCGAATTTGTGGTTAAATGATACCGATGAAGGTGGAAAAAATATGCACGAAGCTGAATTTCTTGACAACCAATTGAAACGTCTCGGTTTGCATATCAGCCATTCTTATCACAAAATCACGTCTTTAGAAAAAGGACGAACATTGGCAGATAATTTTGGACAATACAAAAATCAAGACCTCACTGTGGTTGTTTATAATTTTGTAGATATGCTGTCTCACGCTAAGACAGAGATGCAAGTTGTTAAAGAATTGGCTTCAAATGACAAATCTTATCGCTCTCTAACCACGAGTTGGTTTAAAAATTCGCCTTTATTAGATATCATTATCAAAGCACAACGATTAGGTTTTAAACTGATTTTAACCACAGACCACGGCACGATTAATGTAAAAAATCCAACTAAAATAATCGGTGATAAAAATACCAGCACCAACTTGCGTTATAAAACAGGTAAGAGTTTGACTTATAATGAAAAAGATGTTTATGCGGTTAAAAATCCTTCAAACATTCGCTTGCCGAGTATCAATATGAGCAGTTCGTATGTGTTTGCTAAAGGCGATTATTTTTTGGCTTATCCCAACAACTATAATTACTACGTCAAATATTACAAAAACACCTTTCAACACGGTGGCATTTCTCTCGAAGAAATGATAATTCCTTTTGCTGTATTTTCGCCAAAAGGGTAAAAGCCTTCTTTTTTTTAGCTGGATATGAGTTTACATATGAAATCAAATTCAATAGTTTAGAAATTCTTTAATTATGACTTACGGTTTAGACAATCTTGAGGAGGTTGCTCGTTATATTTTAAACAACTCAACGCATAAAACGTTTTTGTTTTTTGGAGAAATGGGCGTTGGCAAAACCACATTGATCAAAGCTTTGGTCAAACATCTCGGCAGTGAGGATAATGTTTCTAGTCCAACCTATGCTTTGGTTAACGAATATCTCACTGATGACAAACCCATTTACCATTTTGATTTTTATCGGATCAATTCTATCGAAGAAGTTTACGATATAGGTTTTGAAGATTATCTCGCTCAAGATGCACATATCATCATCGAGTGGCCAGAACTGATTAAACCTTTATGGCCAGAGAAATTTGTAAAAGTTAAATTGAACTTGGTTGATGATGACAAGCGTAAGGTTGAAATGAGTGAGGTTTTTTAAATCATTAATTGTTTTGGATTGTTGAACTTTAAATGGTTATTTGAAAATTTAAGTTTCTTTATAAATTCATTTGCTCAATTGAATTTTATCTATAACTTAGCCAACTGATTATGAAAACAAATACTTTTTTCTTTGACGGTTTCTATTATGCTTTTTTTAAAAGCGTACGGGACTGTTATTGAAATATTAAAAAAATATTTAAAATAATAAAGTCCCGAACCAGTTTCGGGATTTTTTTTTGATTAAAACTAAAATATGACAGAACGCATAGCAATTCAAGGCATAAAAGGCTCAAACCATCATAAAGTGGTATGCGATTTTATTTCAAAACAAGCTAAAACCAAAGCTTGTATGAGTTTTAATAGTTTAGTAAAAGCAGTTATTTCAAAAGAGGTTGATTATGGTATTATGGCGATAGAAAACTCTATTGCTGGTAGTATTTTATCAAATTATACTTTAATCAGTGAGCATAATTTGAGTATTTCAGCTGAATATTATTTAGATATCAAACACAATCTCGTCGCGTTAAAAGGTCAAAATTTAGAAGATATTAAATCGGTAAATTCTCATCAAATGGCGTTTTTGCAATGTGGAAAGTTTTTTAATCAACATTCTAATTTAAAATTGGTGGAAGATGTAGATACCGCTTTACCTGCACAAATTATTGCCGAAAAACAAATTCATCATACTGCTGCCATTGTGCCTGACGGGACGGCTGAGTTGTTTGGTTTAGACATTTTGAAATCTCATATCCAAGACAACGACTTCAATTCTACACGTTTTGTAAAAGTTGAAAGAAATCTAAAAATCATCCCAAACCAGTCAGCCGATAAAGCTTCAATCCGTTTTGAATTGGCTCACGAACCGGGAAGTTTGTTTAAAGTTTTGGCTTTGCTACAAGAATACAATATCAATATGACCAAAATCCAATCTATACCGACGCCACTTTCTAAATGGAATTATGCATTTTATGTGGATATGATTTTTTTACCAGAAATTGATATGGAAAATTTAATTGAAAAACTAAAATCAATCACACATCATTTTAAACTCCTCGGAATTTATAAACAAGCACAAAAATGATACAACCTGCCGAACGACTTGCTCAAATTAAAGAATATTACTTCTCTAAAAAACTTAAAGAAGTTAAACGCCTTATCGATGATGGTAATCCCATAATTAATTTAGGAATCGGTTCTCCCGATATCAATCCACCTGAATCTGTTGTTGAAAGTTTGATAAAAGCTACAGCAGATGAAAAAGCCCATCAATATCAAGCTTACGCTGGCATTCCTAGTTTACGTGAAGCGATCAAAACCTTTTACGATAAAACTTATCAAGTTAAACTTTCAAAAGATAATCAAATTTTACCGCTTATAGGCAGTAAAGAAGGGATTATGCATATTTCTATGGCGTTTCTTAATCCAGGTGATGACGTCTTAGTGCCAAACCCTGGCTATCCAACTTATGCTGCTGTGTCAGGCTTAGTTCAAGCCAAAACTTTGTATTATGATTTAAAAGAAAATCAAAATTGGCAACCTGATATTGAGCAGCTTTCAAAACTCATAACACCAAAAACCAAACTGATGTGGATCAATTATCCGCATATGCCAACAGGAGCTAAAGCTGATGACGACACAATTAACAATCTTATAGAGTTCACAAAACAAAATCATATTCTATTGGTTAATGACAATCCGTATAGCTTGATTCTCAATGATAAACCTTTTAGTATTTTAAAACATCGTTGGCCCAATAATCACGTTTTAGAACTCAATTCGCTGAGCAAAACCTTTAATCTTTCAGGTTGGCGAGTCGGTATGCTTTGTGGTCATCAAGATTTGATACAACAAGTTGTCAAAGTCAAATCGAATATGGATAGCGGTATGTTTTACCCTATTCAAAAAGGTGGTGAAAAGGCACTTCAATTGTCATCAAAATGGTATCAATACCTCAATGCTATTTACACGAAACGACGAGATTTAGTATGGCAAATTTGTAATCAACTTGATTTGAAATACAACAAAAACAACTCAGGACTTTTTGTTTGGGCAAAAATTCAATCTCAACTTTCTGCTAAAACTTTATCGGATATTTTACTTCACGATTATCATATATTTGTAACACCTGGTGACGTGTTTGGTTCTAATGGTCAAGGTTATTTAAGGTTTTCACTTTGCGTCAATCAAGATGAATTAAAGACGTGCTTAGAGCGAACAAAACACTTCAAGGCATGAAAAAAGTAATTGGCATAGGATTAGGCTTAATAGGCGGCTCGATGTTATTGAGTTTAAAACGCTTTTGGTCAAAAGCTGAGTTTTTAGGACAAGACATAAATAAAGATCACTTAGATAAGGCAATTGATTTAGGTATTATTAATAAGGAAGCTCAAAAACAAGATTTCAAAAATGCAGACTTGGTCATTGTAAGCATTCCTGTTGATATAGCTCCAAATGTGATTCACGAGCTGTTAAATCAAATCGGTTCAAACACGTTAGTCATCGATACAGGTTCTACCAAAACTAAACTTTGTGAGCATCTGAAAAATCATCCCAAACGTGAACAATTTATGGCGACGCATCCCATTGCAGGAACAGAATTTTCTGGACCTCAAGCAGCTTTCTCCGAGTTGTTTGATCATAAAACGATGATTGTTTGCGAAGTCGAAAAAACCAATTTAAAACTTCAACAATTGGCCATTCAATGTTTTGAAAAGATGCAGATGAAAATGAGATATATGAATCCTGTATCGCATAACAAGCATATGGCTTACGTCTCCCATTTATCACATATCAGTTCATTTATGTTAGGCAAAACGGTAATCGACAAAGAAGAAAACGAACGCAATATTTTTGACTTGGCAGGCAGTGGATTTGAATCTACCGTAAGGTTAGCCAAAAGTAATCCACAAACTTGGACACCTATTTTTAAACAAAATAAAACATTTGTTTTGGAAGCCTTATCAGAATATATTAATAATTTGAAAAATTTTGAAACCGCTTTAAAACAAGACGATTTTGAACAATTATACAAAGAGATGAACAATACAAATGTTGTAAAAGATATTTTAAAAGGCATACATTTATAAAAATACAGCTATGACAAATCAAAACACATTTAAAAACTGGTTAGAAGCTTTCAATCTTGAACATCCTCTGGTCATTGCTGGACCCTGTAGTGCAGAAACCGAAGATCAAGTACTTAAAATTGCTCATCAACTTAAAAACACAGACACCTCGGTAATGCGTGCTGGCATTTGGAAACCCCGAACCAAACCAGGTAACTTTGAAGGCGTAGGTAAAATAGGCTTAGATTGGCTCAAAAAAGCCAAAGCCGAAACCGGACTCAAAATCGCTACCGAAGTGGCCAACAAAACTCATGTTGATTTAGCACTTGAAGCCGATGTTGATGTGTTGTGGATTGGAGCACGAAGCACCGTTAGCCCATTTATCGTTCAAGATATTGCCGATGCCTTAAAAGGTACAGATAAAATTGTATTGGTCAAAAACCCTGTCAATCCAGATTTATCACTTTGGCTCGGAGCAGTGGAACGCCTACATAAAGCTGATATCCCAAATCTCGGTGTCATTCATCGCGGATTTTCGACTTACGAAAAAACCCGATACCGAAACAACCCTGAATGGCAACTGGCGGTAGATTTACAAAATGAATTTCCAGATTTGCCTTTAATTGTCGATCCATCGCATATCGCTGGACGACGCGATATTATTTTTGATATTTGCCAGACTGCACTTGACCTTAATTACGATGGTATCATGGTAGAAACGCATCATTTGCCAGATGAAGCTTGGAGTGATGCTGCTCAACAAATCACGCCTGAGGCTTTAGACCAAATGACTAAAGTTTTAAAAATAAGAAAAGAACACAGTGAAGCGAATGAATTTAAAAACAAATTGAATACCTTAAGAACCAAAATTGATGTAATTGACCATCAAATTATCAATCAATTGGGCAAACGTATGAAAATTGCTGATGAAATTGGAACACTGAAAAAGAAAAATAACGTTGCTATTTTACAAACCAAACGCTGGAATGAAATTTTAGATAAAATGATAAAGGAAGGTACTGAAAATGGATTAAGTGAAGATTTTGTGACTAAATTTCTCAAAGCTATTCACCAAGAGTCCATTGCACATCAACATAAAGTTTTGACAGGAGATAAAAAATGATATTTTTACAATTCAAAATTTCAAATGAAAGGCATCGTTTATAAATCTACTGGCAGTTGGTATCAGGTAAAAACCTCTGACAACGCTTTTTATAACTGCAAACTGAAAGGCAAAATTAGACTTCAGGGTCTAAAAAGCACCAACCCCATTGCCGTAGGCGATAAAGTCGATTTTGAGGTCACAAAAGACGGCGATGAAACCATTGGCATGATAAAAGATTTTGAAGCCCGTAAAAATTACATCATTCGCAAATCGGTTAACTTATCTAAGCAAACCCACATTATTGCAGCCAATATAGATTTGGCATTTTTAGTGATTACGCTTAATAATCCCGAAACTACAACCACTTTTATTGACAGGTTTCTGGCTTCTGCAGAAGCCTTTGATGTGGAATGTGTTTTATTGTTCAATAAATTAGATACTTTAGACCAAAACGAATTTGGCGAACTTAAATATTTAGCTGAAATTTATCGTGAAATTGGTTATCACTGTATTGGTATTTCGGCGTCAACTGGCAAAAATTTAGATCAAGTCAAAGCCTTGATGATTGATAAAATCAGCGTGTTTGCAGGTCATAGTGGCGTTGGTAAATCGAGTATTATCAATGCTATGGATGCCAATATTAACATCAAAACCAAAGCAATTTCAGAGCAACACGCCCAAGGTCAGCATACCACAACCTTTGCCGAGATGCACGAAACCCATTTTGGAGCAAAAATTATTGACACGCCAGGCATTCGCGGTTTTGGAATGATTGATATGGAAAAAGAAGAACTCAGCGATTATTTCAGAGAATTTTTTGCTTTAAAATCAGAATGTAAATTTCATAATTGTCTACACATCAACGAGCCTAAATGTGCAATCAAGCAAGCTTTAAATCACGATATTATAGCGTTTTCAAGATATAAAAGCTATTGCCAAATTTTAGAAGAACTCGACGACCAACAACAAACTTTTCGTAAAAACCCTTATGCCGATTAAATTATGAGAGTGATTTTACAACGTGTAAAACAAGCTGAAGTCAAGGTTAAACCCGATTATCATGCTGAGATACAAGAAGGTTTATTGATATTTTTAGGCATAGCAGATGAAGATACGCAAGACGATATTGATTGGTTGGTTCGGAAAATATCGAGAATGCGTTTGTTTAGTGATGAAGCTGGCAAAATGAATCTCAGCCTTTTAGATACAGGTTTTGAAGCCTTGGTTATCAGTCAATTTACGCTTCATGCTTCTACAAAAAAAGGCAATCGCCCCAGTTTTATTAAAGCCGCAAAACCCGAATTAGCAGAACCACTTTACGAAGCCTTTGCTAATACCTTAGAACAAAACCTTAATAAAGAGGTGAAAACTGGCATTTTTGGCGGAGATATGCAAGTTACTTTAACCAATGATGGACCAGTGACGATAATTATGGATTCAAGAGATAAAGTCTGAAATTTGATGTTCTCGTTTTAATTTAATTTTCATGTGCTAGGTTTAATTCAGCACAACCCTTTGACAACAAGAGTTCAAACTGAAAGCGTAGATTGTTTCTCAAACCTGTATTAGCTCATCCACTATAAATTAAAAAAATTAATTCTATTCTATTTAGGGTCATAATGCCAAATGCATTCAAATGTGTTATAAAGAAAATTTTAACTTGAATAAAAGCAATTTAAATATTGAGTTCAAAATATTAAATAATTGATAATTAAAGCAATTAGGTTTGCAGACTTATAATAATCTGTAACTTTGTAAAAAAAATACATAATTTATGAGTCAAGTTAAAGACAAAGACACTGTAAAAGTGCATTACACAGGGAAATTAACATCAAACGATCAAGTATTTGACAGTTCTTTAGAACGTGAACCTTTAGAGTTCACTTTGGGTCAAGGTATGCTAATACCTGGATTTGAAAAAGGAATTATCGATATGAAAGTTAACGAAAAAAAGACATTAAAAATAAACAAAGACGAAGCTTATGGCGATGTACGCGACGACTTATTCCATAAAGTTAGCAAAGAACAACTTCCAGAAGAAATCAAACCAGAAGTTGGCATGGGATTAGTTTCAAAAAACCCAGATGGGAGTGAACAACAACTTCGCGTAGCCGCTGTAAATGATGACCATATTGTAGTTGATGCCAATCATCCACTTGCTGGCCATGACTTAACCTTTGAAGTTGAAGTTGTAGAAATCAAATAATTTATAATTTTGTTTTTATAATATTAAGCCGTCTTCACAGACGGTTTTTTTATTAAATGAAATAGGAGTTCTATAAATTTAAATTTAGATTTGCATTCCATTGGCTCTGTAGTTCAACGGATAGAACAAAAGTTTCCTAAACTTTAGATCTAGGTTCGATTCCTAGCAGAGCTACTGTTTTAATTCAATTATAAGATAAACTCTATAAATTACAGACTTAACGTGAGTTTGATTTATTGAAAGCTGTAAATCAGATGATTACATATTTTTGTTAGTAAATTTTGTTATTTCGAACAAAGAAAGAGGAGAAATCTCATGCTTCGCTCTATCGACATGGCAAATGATTAAATATCTGTATTTTATGTGAATATATTTTATTGGAATTTATATCGAACTCACGTTATAGTAAACTCAAGTATAACAAAAAACGCCTTAGAAACTCTAAGACGTTTATATCAATTTATGAAGCTTATTTTGCTAATGATTCATTTCTTCTTCTCCTTCTTGCAAAGGTACATTTTGTGGAACAAAATCTTGACCAGCAATCACATAGTCACTTTCATCTGAATTAAGTTTACTGTAATCGTAAGACCATCGATAAACCGTTGGCAAATCACCATACCAGTTGCCGTGAATGTGTTCTACTGGTGCAGTCCATTCTAAGGTATTTGCTTTCCACGGGTTCTGTGTTGCCCGTTTACCGTAGAAAATAGAACTGATGAAGTTGTAAATAAACACAATTTGAGCCGCAGCGGTGATAAAAGCAAACACAGAAATCAAAACATTGGTATCGGCCAAATCATCAAAGTATGGAAAAGCGGTGTTGGCATAGTAACGTCTTGGTAAACCTGCCATTCCAATAAAATGCATAGGAAAAAACACACCATAAGCACCTACAGCAGTCACCCAAAAATGGATGTATCCTAAGTTTTTGTTCATCATGCGCCCAAACATTTTTGGAAACCAATGATAAACACCAGCAAACAATCCATATAGTGCAGAAATACCCATCACTAAGTGGAAGTGTGCAATAACGAAATAAGTATCGTGAACGTTGATATCTAAGGTGCTATCACCCAAAATTATACCTGTCAATCCACCTGTAATAAAAGTAGAAACCAATCCTATGGAAAACAGCATAGCGGGATTAAATTGCAAATTTCCTTTCCACAATGTGGTAATATAATTAAAAGCTTTAACAGCTGAAGGAATTGCAATTAGTAAAGTTGTAAATGTAAACACAGATCCTAAGAAAGGATTCATCCCAGAAACAAACATATGGTGACCCCAAACTACGGTAGATAAAAAGGCAATTGCTAAGATAGAAGCAATCATTGCACGGTAACCAAATATCGGCTTACGAGCATTAGTGGCAATAACTTCAGAAGTAATACCTAAAGCTGGCAAAATAACAATATAAACTTCTGGGTGACCAAGAAACCAAAATAAGTGTTCATACAAAACAGGTGAACCGCCTTGGTGTGCCAAGACTTCACCTTGAATATAAATATCACTCAGAAAAAAAGATGTTCCAAAACTTCTATCCATCAACAACAACAAACCTGCTGATAACAAAACAGGGAAAGAAACAACACCTATGATAGCTGTGACAAATAATGCCCAAACGGTTAAAGGCAATCTTGTCATAGACATACCTTTGGTTCTCAAATTTATAACTGTAACAATATAATTAAGCGAACCGAGTAAAGATGATGCAATAAAAATAGTAATAGCAACCAACCATAAAGTCATTCCTAAACCAGAACCACCAATAGCTTCCGGCAAGGCACTCAAAGGTGGATAAACCGTCCAACCCGAAGAAGCTGGTCCAGATTCTACAAAAAAGGATGAAACTATAATGACACAAGAAATGAAAAACAACCAGTAAGAAATCATATTTAAGAAACCAGAAGCCATATCTCGGGCGCCTATTTGGAGTGGAATGAGTAAATTACTAAACGTTCCACTTAAACCAGCAGTGAGAACATAAAAAATCATTATGGTTCCGTGAATAGTAGACAAGGCAAGATATATTCCTGGGTCCATAACACCATCTTGACCAAATTTACCAAGTAGAACCTCGTAAATCCAAAATTTTTCGTCTGGCCAAGCTAATTGTAACCTCATAAGCATTGACATACTTATACCAATAAAACCCATAATCAGACCTGTAATAAGATATTGCTTAGAAATCATCTTATGGTCTGTACTAAAAATGTATTTTTCTATAAATGACTGTTCATGATGGCGATGTGCATGATCTTCCGCATGCTCGCCTGAATGTGCTGTTGTTGCTATTGCTGACATCTTTAAATTGTTTCTTTAATTATTGTTTAGCTAATAATTCTCCAAAAGTTTGTTGCTCTTCCATCCATTTGTTGAATTCTTCTTCTTCTTCAACGACTATTTTCATTTGCATATTGTAATGTGTAACACCACATATTTTATTACAAAGCAAGAAGTATTCAAATTCATAATCATCTAACTCAGAACGACCTTCTGCAATTAATTTTTTACTTCTTTCGTCGCGTATTTTGTTTATGCGTTTCACTTTCTCCAACATATAATCGCTATTTCTAATTTCATTAGAAGTTATTGTAGGTGTAAACCCAAACTCTGTAATCATACCTGGGACAACATTCATTTGAGACCTAAAGAAAGGGAAAAAGGCAGAGTGCAAAACATCTTGAGAACGGAATTTAAAAATCACAGGTTTGTTGACAGGTAAGTGCAATTCGTTAACAATTACATCGTCTTTGCCATATTCATCCGTCTCATCAACACCGAGTTGATTGACGCCTTCTATAAATCTTACATTTGCTTTGCCGAGAATATTGTCTTGACCAGCATAACGAGCTCTCCAATCAAATTGATAAGCGTATATTTCTACAACCATAGTATCTTCATCTTGCTTTGGATTCATAATTTGAGTCCAAGAAACAAGTCCGTAAATGATTAAACCTGCTAAAACAACAACAGGAATTACGGTCCAAATAAACTCTAAGGTATTATTGTCGGCATAAAACAAAGCACGTTTTCCTTTTTTACCACGATATTTGTAAGCAAAATAATGCAATAAAGCTTGAGTGATTACCTGAACAGTCATAATTATCCCTATTGATATAAACATTAATTGATCATAGGTAGAACCGTGATCTGAGGCTGCTTCTGGTAAATAAAACTTACTTAGATTCCAAAATGAATAAATCATCAAACCATAAAGAAACACCATAAATACAAGCATAATTTTGGCTTGTTTTTGGTTGTCTTTATCATTGGCAATAGCACCATCATCATCTGACGGTTTTGATAATTTGTATATTTTAGATATTTGCCAAAATGTAATGGCTAAAAGTGCTAATACGATTATGATTAAAAATGCTGTCATATATTTTTATCTTTCAATATTATAATTTAATAATGATATTGTTGGCTTTCTTTTAAAAATGGTGAATTTTTAGGAACTAAAGGAAGTTTACTAATTCCTTTAAAGGCGAACCAAATAAATAATCCTAAGAAAAAGAGTAAACTACCGATTTCTGGAATACCAATAGCCCAAGCATCTCCTACAGTACCAGGCATTATGAGTAGGAAGAAATTAAAATAGTGACCTACTAAAATCAAAATCCCTGTCAAAACAACTATCCAATTAATTCGTTTAAAGTCTGAATTCATTAAAATAAGAACTGGACCTACAAAGTTAATAGCTACAATCCCGAAAAACATCAACTTATAATTTTCAATCCTCGATACAAAATACACTGCTTCCTCTGGCATATTAGCATACCAAATCAGCATAAATTGAGAAAACCATAAATAAGTCCAAAATATGCTAAAAGCAAACATAAATTTAGCTAAATCGTGGATATGGCTGTCGTTAACTTGTTCTAACAAACCTTTTGATTTGAGATAAATACTCACTAAAGCAATAGTTGTAATAGCAGAAACAAACATACTTGCAAAGACAAACCATCCAAACAACGTGCTAAACCAGTGTGTATCAATACTCATTATCCAATCCCAAGATACTATGGCTTCAGTAATAATGAATATAGCTAAAAAGGCTATTGATAATTTGACATTTTTTTTGTATAAATTCAAGTTTAATTCATCATCTTGTTTGACAGAATTTTTGACTAATAAATGTCTAAAAAACAACCACGTAAATAAAATAATAGCTGAACGAATAAAGAAGAATGGAATATTCAAATATGCTGATTTTTCCTGTATAACTTCATCATGAGCTACAGTTTCAGGATCCATCCATATATATAAATGGTTGAGTTGCAAACTTGAGAGTATAAGAAATAAGAAAATCAAAATTCCACCAGGCAACATATAATTTGAAATTCCCTGCATAACTCTAAACAATAGTGGAGACCAACCAGCTTGAGACACATTTTGTATAGCGTAAAACACAAGAGCTCCAACTGCAATTAAAAAGAAAAACAACATTGGCACAAAAACGGCTGACCAAGGTCTGTTTTGCATTTGATGATAAGCATGCTCAAGATGTTCATCGCTATGAGCTTCTTCTGCATGATTTGAGCTTTGCCCTTCAACTTGATGTGTATTTGCTGTTTCAGCATGAGAATCGCCATGTTCAGCTTTGTGTTCTAATAATTCTTTAGCTTCAGCTTTTGAGCTTGGGGCTTGCCAAAAGCCATAAGCTATCCCTAAAACACCCACAACCATAAAAATGATTGCTGATAAGCGAAGTTTGTTGGACATTTTATACATGATAATCTATCTTATTTTGTTCTTTATTCAGTTATTGCGACTTCTTCTTCTACAGTATTTTCAACATCTTGTTTTGTTTCTTTCTCAGTTTCAAAAGCTCTTTCTGGTTTGCCCTCAAGCTCAGCTTTGAGTTTCATGACATAATGATCAACCTGCCAAAGTTCCTTTTCACTCATTTGAGAGGCATAAGATCCCATCGTGTTTATACCATAATACATAACATGATATGTACTACCTTCAGTAATTGCTCTTCCTTGGTCATCATAAGCTGGCACACCGAGTATTTTTTCTTGTTGCACTAACCAACCTTGTCCATCTCCTTTTTGACCGTGACAAGTTGCACAATATATATTAAATAATTCTTGACCTTTTTTTAAGTTTTCCTCAGAATACACTAAAGGATTTTTAAGTTCTGCTTTTGCCAAATTATAGCCTTCTGGGTTATTTTTATAATTATAAGGCAACCAACCTCTAGGAATAGTTCCTTCAACAGGCAACATGGCTTCTTGTTCGTTAGGAAATATTGTCGCTTCTTGATATGTCTCATAGGCTAAAGACTGATACATGTCTGGAAAATACTGATAATTAGGATTGTTTTTATCAGCACATGAACTCAAGCTAAGCACAAGACAGAGTAAGATTAAAATTGAATATTTCATAGGTTAAGATTGTTTTAATGTAACTTCCTTAGCGCCTGTGGCTTGTAAAAACTCAGCTAGGCTCTGAACATTATTTTTTTCTGTACTAACTTCCATCAAAAAATGGTCATCGGTTGTTCTTGGGTCTGGATTTTCTGCTTTTTTAAATGGCCAAATTTTAGAACGCATATAAAATGTAATAACCATCAAGTGAGCTGCAAAAAACACTGTTAACTCAAACATAATAGGAATGAAAGCTGGCATATTTTGAAAGAATGTAAAACTTGGTTTACCACCAATATTTCTAGGCCAATCATCTATCATTATAAAATTCATCATCCAAACAGCAACGCCAAGACCGAGAACACCATACATAAATGAAGTAATAGCTATTCGTGTTGGTTTTAAACCTGCAGCTTTATCAAGACCGTGAACTGGAAATGGTGTAAATACTTCCTCAATATGATGATGAGCAGAACGGGTTTCTTTAACGGCTTTCATCAAGTGGTCATCATCTTCGTATAATGCTTGTAATGTGTAATTTGCCATAATTAATTCTTGTTAAGTAAGTTAGCCTCACCTATCCAATATTTAGTTTTTGATTTCGGAAACTTTTGGATAAGTTCGTCTAATATTCTAAATTCTTTTTCAGTCATCTTTGTAACTTGCTTATAAGTATAAACCCCAATTTGATTGAGTTTTTCTTCTAAAGCAGGACCAACACCAGATAAGCGTTTCAGGTCATCTGCCATATCCTTAGATGCTTTTCCTATATTTAAAATTAAAGTCTCAACTAAATTAGCATTTTCTTTATTAACCTTTTCTCTTTTATTTTCCTGTTCTGCTATTAGTTTTTCAAAATCGGGAAGCGGTTGTTGCTTAGGCAATTCATAAAGTTGAACATCATCACCTTGAGCTTCACGCATTGCTTTATATCGATCTCCAGATAGTTTTAAAATACTTTTAACCTCTGCTTGAGCAATTACTGGAAAAGTTCTAGAATATAACAAAAATAACACAAAGAAAAAGCCTATAGTTCCAATAAAGATACCAACATCAACAAAAGTAGGCGAAAACATTGACCAAGTTGATGGTGTACGCCCTTTGCTTAAACAAAGTACAATAATATCAAACCGCTCAAACCACATTCCGATATTGATTACAATAGACACTAAGAATGTCCACATAATATTTCTTCTCATCTTTTTCCACCAAAGTGAAAGTGGCACAATAAGATTACATAGTATCAATGCCCAAAACGCCCACCAATAAGGTCCAGTTGCTGCACCAAATGAAAGATAAGTATAATCCTCATAAGCACTTCCAGAATACCAAGCAATAAAAAATTCAGTAATATAAGCTGTACCAACAATTCCACCGGTTACGATGATGACTTTGTTCATCATTTCAATGTGGTCAACGGTAATATAATTCTCTAAATTTGAAACTTTACGCATTATAATCAACAAGGTTTGCACCATAGCAAAACCTGAGAAAATTGCACCGGCAACAAAATATGGTGGGAAAATTGTACTGTGCCAACCTGGAACAACCGAGGTAGCAAAGTCAAATGATACAATGGTGTGAACTGATAACACAAGTGGTGTAGCCAAACCTGCAAGGACTAAAGACACTTCTTCAAACCGTTGCCAATCTTTCATTCGTCCACTCCAGCCAAATGATAATATAGAATATATTTTTTTCTGAAATGGTAATTTTGCACGGTCTCTTATCATGGCAAAATCTGGCAACAAACCAGTGTACCAAAACACAAGTGATACCGATAGATAAGTTGAAATTGCAAATACATCCCATAAAAGCGGTGAGTTAAAATTCACCCACAACGACCCAAATTGATTAGGAATAGGCAACACCCAATAGGCTAACCAAGGACGACCCATATGAATAATCGGAAACAAACCTGCTTGAACAACAGCAAAAATGGTCATCGCCTCAGCAGAACGGTTTACCGCCATACGCCAGCGTTGTCTAAATAAGAGTAATACTGCCGATATCAAGGTTCCGGCGTGACCGATACCAACCCACCAAACAAAGTTGGTGATATCCCAAGCCCACTCAATAGTATTGTTGAGACCCCAAACACCAATTCCAGTGGAAACAGTATAAATGATACAACCTAATCCCCATAAAAATGCAATCAGAGCAATGGAAAAAACAATCCACCATAATTTGTTGGCTCTGCCTTCAATAGGTCTCGCAATATCAACCGTAACATCGTGATAAGACTTATCTCCGGTTACAAGCGGTTTTCTAATGGGTGCTTCGTAATGAGACATAATATATTTTCTAATTAATTAGTTTAAACTTCTTTTCTATTTGTGATTTTTGTTTGATAGAATACATTAGGTTTTACTCCTAAATATCCTAACAGATAGAATTTTCTATCATCTTGTAATTTTTCATAAACTGTACTAGATTTATCATTTACATCTCCAAATACCAAGGCTCCACTATCACACGCATTGCTACAAGCGGTTTGAAATTCTTCATCTTTAACGGGTCTTCCATCACGCTTAGCATCTAATATAGATTTTTGAGTCATTTGAATACACATTGAGCATTTCTCCATCACACCTCTCGAGCGCACAGTTACATCTGGATTAAGCACCATTCTTCCCAAATCATTATTCATATGATAATCAAACTCATCATTTTTGTTATATCTAAACCAGTTGAAACGTCTTACTTTATAAGGACAGTTGTTTCCACAATAACGTGTTCCAATACAACGGTTGTAAGTCATTTGGTTTTGACCTTGACGTCCGTGACCAATAGCTCCAACAGGACAAACCGTTTCACAAGGGGCGTGATTACAATGTTGGCACATTACAGGCTGAAACGCTACCTGAGGATTGTCAAATGACTCGTCTTCTACTCTTCTATGGTGGTCTAAAGCTCCATCTTCTTTATAGCGTTTTTGTTCTTCATCAAATGTATCACCAGCAGAATAGTAACGATCAATACGCAACCAGTGCATATTTCTGTTGTTTCGCACTTCTGCTTTACCAACTACTGGTACGTTATTTTCAGAATGACAAGCAATCACACAAGCTCCACATCCCGTACAAGCATTTAAATCTATTGACAAATTAAAATGATGACCAATTGAACGGTCAAATTCTTGCCATAGATTAACCTTATTTGAATCAAAAGGATATTCTTTGTGATCTTTAGAAAAAACTGGTGTTGGATTCCATTCTTCTTTGTCTTTATTAACATAGTCGGCAAGACTGGTTTCTACAATAATGTCTTTTCGACCTGCCATCGTGTTTTGCAATTGCAAACTGGCAAATTCGTGATTCCCAGAAGCCTTTTCTATGCTGACAGCTTGTATATTTTTAAAGTTTTTATATAATGGATAAGCATTCACGCCGACTTTCATTTCATCTTGTAAGCCTTCAACTTGTCCATAACCAAGGGCTAAACCAACAGAACCAAGAGCTTGACCTGGCTGAACCATAACTGGCACATTATTTAAGGTCGTTTGACCAAGTGTGATATTCACTAAATCGCCATCAATTGCACCTTTAGAGGTTACTCTATTTTCTATACCAAGTTTGTCTGCGTCAGTTTTAGAAATCGTTAAATAATTATCCCAAGTATTTCTTGTGATTGGATCTGGGAATTCTTGAAGCCAAGGATTGTTAGCACCTTTGCCATCACCCATTGCTACTTTGGTATAAAGCGTTAATTCAAAATCACCTTTTGGCGAATTAGAATTAAAAGCACTTATCATTTGACTTAAAGATTCAGTTGTAGTTGAATTGTTTTCTGATTTTTCAGTTGAAACTTCGTTTTTAGCTTCAAAAACACCATCGTGTAAAGCTGTATTCCATTTAACACCATTGGCGTATTCACTAAAGCTATTTTTAAGATAATCGTAATATTTTTCGTCGCTATCAGTCCATTTCAAAAGGCATTCTTGAAATTGTCTGGTATTGAATATTTTTTGAATTGTAGGTTGTGTTAAGGCAAAATGGTTTTTGGTCATTTGCACATCTCCCCATGATTCTAAATAATGTGGTGTAGCTGCAACATATTTTGATAACATTGCTGTTTTGTGTTTTGTGGTTGCAAAACTCACACTACATTTCACTTTCTTAAGCCCTGAAATAAATTGGTCGGCTTCAGGCAAAGCGTAAGCTGGATCGACACCGCAAGAAATCAATGCACCAACTTTTCCAGCATTCATATCCTTGACTAGCGTTTTAACATCATCATCATTACCTTGTCTTATCAATCGGTAATTTTGAGTATCAATAACTTGAGATCCAAGTGCTTCGTTGATAGCCAAAGCCATTGCTTGAGCGGCTTTATCTTGAATACCTGTTACAAAAATGGCTTTGTTTCCAGCTTTTTTAAGATGTTTTACTGCTTTAGTCGTTGCTTTTTTATGTTTGTCATCAAGTTTTGGCGAGACAGAAACTTCACCAGAAATCTGTCTGTATATTTCTAAGAGTATATTTTTCTGAACACTTGGCTTAGCAGGTACGCGTTCATCGGCATTAGCACCAGTTGTTGTTAAATTGGCTTCAAATTGGATATGTTTAGACATTTTTCCGTTTTGTGGCACACGACTTTTTGAATAGTCAGCGTCAAAACCGCCACCTTGCCAATCTCCTAAAATATCAGCACCGACAGAAACGATAGTTTCAGCTTTAGAAAAATCATAATTAGGTAATGCTCTTACGCCGTATTTAGCTTTAAACGCTTCTAACATTGAATGTTCAGAAACTGCATCGTAAGTAATATGTTTTGCCGTTGGATATTTTGCTTTAAAATCTTCAATCAATTTTTGAGTGCTTGGACTCGCAAAAGTTTGAGTTAAAAACACAATAGGCTTGCCTCCAACAGTGTCTAATTCTTTTTTTACTGCATCATCAAAAGTTTTCCAAGTCACATCTGCACCATCAATGCTTGGATTTTGCAAACGTTTAGTATCATATAAAGATAAAACTGAAGCGTGAACTCTGGCACCACCAGCAGCTTTAGCTTTAGACTTATCATTCCACTCAATTTTTATAGGTCTTCCTTCACGGGTTTTAACCAAAACGCTTGAAAAGTCAAACCCATCAGCCATAGTCGTGGCATAATAGTTTGCTACGCCAGGCACGATACGTTCTGGCTGAAACACATAAGGAATCGACTTAATCACAGGACCTTCACAAGCTGCTAAAGTAGCAGCTGCTGTGCTAAAACCGACATACTTTAAAAAATCTCTTCGGCTTGTAGAAGATTCATCTTGAGATTCTTCTTCTCTGATCTGCGATTTGCTCGGTAAATCCTCAGTAAATTCTTTGGTTTGAAGAGCCTCAACTACAGAGCTATCAGCGTTGAGCTCTTCAGGGTTTTTCCAGTATTTTTTATTTGAAGACATATAAGACTAAGTATTTCTATGGTTGATTAATAATGACATTTACCACATTCTATTCCACCCATATCGGCTACGGTAAATTCTTCTACATTATATTTTTTTGATAATTCTTCGTGAATTTTAGTATAGTATCCATTGTCTTTTACCTTAACATTGGTAGTTCGATGACAATTTATACACCATCCCATTGTTAAAGGTGCGTTTTGATACATCACCTCCATTTCTTGAACAGGACCGTGACATTGTTGACACGCAATTTGCCCTACCGTAACGTGCTGTGAATGGTTAAAATAAACCAAGTCAGGTAAATTATGAATTCTAACCCACTTAACAGGTTTAGATTCACCCGTAAAAGATTGCGTGGTTTTATCCCAACCTACAGCTTCATAAAGTTTGGCGATTTCAGCATTATAATCTACATTAAATTCTTCTTTACCTTTAGCTTGTGTTTCAGGTGCCACTTCTGCGATTTGTTTGTGACAATTCATACAAACATTGAGAGAAGGAATGCCCGAATGTTTTGAAACTCGAGCTGATGAGTGACAGTATTTACAATTTATTTTATTATCACCAGCGTGAATTCTATGTGAATAATGAATAGGCTGAATCGGTTCGTAACCTTGGTCAACACCAACTTGCATCAAATAGCCATAACCAAACCAAGCCGTGGCAAGCAAAAATATAACTGCTGTAACCAAAACTAAAAATCCATTTTCAGCATAAGCTTTCCACAATGGTTTTTTTGGCTGCTCATCTTCAGATTTAATTTTAACGCCGTTTACCTCAGCAAAGCGGTTAAGCGTTTTATTGACTAAATATAAAATAACGACAAGCAGTAATAAAACAAAGGATAAAATTGCTAAAATTAAATCTGTAGAAATTTGATTACCTTGAGCTTGCCCACCGGCAGCTGCATTGTCTGCAACAGCGACTTTAGGTTCAGGTTTTGGCTGTTCCACATAAGCTAAAATATCGTCGATATCTTGATTGCTCAACTGCGGAAAGGTGTTCATAGCCGTCTGGTTGTATTCTTCATAAATAGCCACTGCCCTTGAATCACCAGACTTAATAAGTTGTTGATTGTTTCTAATCCAAGCATAAAGCCATTCAAAATCACCATTATATTTATTGACGACACCGTTCAAAGCTGGTCCAACAAATCTTTCATAAGGTTTGTGGCAAGCTGCACATAAAGATTTGAATAGCTTTTCTCCCTTTGCAGGATCTCCTCCAGGAACAACTGAACTTGCGGTGTCAGTATTTTCTGCAGAAGCTGTTGCCGTGCTATCTACTTTTGCATCTTGAGAATAAGCACTAATGCTAAAAAGAATAAAGAATAAAGCAAAAAGAGAAGGGCGTAGAATCACCTTTTTCATAATAGTTTTCAATTAATATTAAATCAGACTATTCGCATGTCTATAAAAAAATTGAATACAAAAATAAGATAATAGGTTGATTTTGGTAATGCTGATATTTGTTAAAAGTTAATTTAAAGTGTTTCTAAATAATAAAATCAATCTTTGTATCAAAATAATTTATTTTTGTAAAACGTTTGAACTAATAACTTATGAAAAATCTGTATTGTATCTTATTCATTTGTTTGAGCTTAGCTATAAAAGCTCAAAATACAACTGTCAACACTCAAACTTTAGATAGCTTACTTTGGCTGAAGAAAAAGATGGTTAAAGATCACGAACTCAAGTCATTTTATACCATTCAGATTTTTTCAGGCACGAGAGAAAATGCTGAACAAACTAAAAGAGAATATGATTCTAAAGGCTATGGATATCAAGCTACAATAGAATACGAAACGCCAAATTATAAAGTATGGGTTGGTGAGTTTCGAACAAAATTGTATGCCGATAAAGCTTTTGCTGAGCTCAAAAAAGATTATCCCAATGCTTTAATTTTTAGACCAGGGCGATAAATCATTTTGTAAGGTTTTAAATTTTCAAACGATAAAAAAATTCAAATGCTATAAAAATTGAATTCTAAAACCGCTATTCTCGTTTTTGCCAATTCGCCTGAAGTTGATGCTCAGCGTAAAGGAATTCAACACGGCGAAAAGTTGTTTGAACAACTGAACCAAAACTTGATTCAAAAGGTAAAACGAAGTCGGTTACCCTATTTTATAACTACCGAGAAAACTCAAAAAGGGAAAAACTTTGGCGAACGCTTTTATAATGCTATTAGTGATGTTTTTGAGTCTGGTTATCAACAAGTCATCACAATTGGAAATGATACACCTCAGCTTCTAACTCAACATATCCTCAAAGCTCACCAGGCTCTAAATCAAAACAATACAATCTTAGGACCTTCAGTTGATGGTGGGTTTTACATTCTTGGAATTCACAAGAACACCTTTGATGATTTAGATTTTAAAAATTTGGCTTGGCAAACTTCTAAGTTGTTCAATCAAATTAAATCAGCTTTAATTGGTCTTCAAAACAATGTGCTTTGCTTAGAAACTTTTAATGACATCGACAATATTGAAAGTTTAAAACACATTCAAAATTTTATCCATAAAATTTCAGCTCAAATACAACATTTGATTTCAATTTTAATCAAACGATTTGAGTTTATATTTTTCAACCTACAATTTTCAACTTTAGGTGTTAATACTCAAATACCATTTAATAAAGGTTCGCCACGATTAATCTCAATCACGCGTTAAAAATTTTATTTTCAAATCCTTTATTAAATCTAAAAAATGACCAGATTTTTAAGCCTGTGTTGTATTCTACTGACTTGGTTAGGATTAGCACAACAAGACATCAACGTTACCGTTATTGACCTTGAAAACAACCAAAGTATTTCAAATATTGAAATTCGATTACAAAACGAAAATCAAGGAATCAATATCACAAAAACTACAAACGAAAAGGGACAAGTGGTGTTTAAAAATATTTTGCCTTTGAACGGTTACAAAATCATTTTTGAAGGCAATACAACATACGTCCAACAACAATCAGAGCCAATCGATATCCGTTCTAACGAAAATATCAATTTACCATTTTATCTTATCTCCAAAGATTTTGCTGAACAATCTTTAGACGAAGTTTTGATTACTCAACATAAGACGAGTCGAATTAATCGTCAAGACGCTGAAGTTTCTTTTGAGTTGGAAGCCCAAGAAATAGAAGAAATACCTGTTGAAGGCCGAGATATCACTCGAGTTCTGTATAGGATTCCCAATGTTACTCAAGCCACAGGATTTTTTCCTGAAGCACCAAATGTGAGTATCAATGGAGCAAACCCGCTTTTTACATCCTATTTAATTGACGGGATGGATAATAATGAGCGTTTTCTCGGCGGACAGCGTTTTGCTATTCCAGCTGGTTTTGTGAAAGACATTACCGTTTTGACCAGTAATTTTTCAGCAGAATATGGATTGACCAGCAATGGTGTCATTGATATTACAACCAAATCTGGTGGTAACGAACATCACGGCGAAGTTTTTTTTGTGACGCGACCTGGCCCAGAAATTGACGGTCAAACCGATTTTGCCCAACGCGATTTGTCTGGCAACTTGGTTAAAGATGGCTTTGCGAGATACCAATCTGGTTTTGCTGTTGGTGGTCCAATTGTAAAAGACAAAACTTTTTATTTTATCAATTTTGAACACACAACTGACCAAAAAGACAACCTATTAAATTCTCCAGATTTAGGAGTTATAGAAACGGTTGAAGGCACTAATACATTCAATTATTTTTCAGCTAAAATCGACCACATTTGGAAAGAAAATTTTAGAAGTTCTTTGAGAGCCAATATCGGCGTCATCGATATAGAACAACAAGGTGGCGGACTTGAAGGTGGCGTAACCTTTCCATCGGCTGCAAGTGCACAAGAGCGTAATAGCATTAATTTGGCTTTAAAAAATGCATACAATATTGGCAATATGAGTTTTGAAACCAATGTTCTTTATGGGCGTTTTCGTTGGAATTACGCTGACCCCGATAATGGCGCTTCGCCTCAAGTTACCGTGAGAAACCCTGCCGACCAACCTGTTGCCATTGTTGGTCATCCTGGATTTGTGTTTGACGAAATTGAAAACACGGTTCAGTTTCAACAAAAATTTAAGTGGTATTTAGAAAACCATACCATCAAAGCAGGTTTTAATTATATCAGTGGCGACCACGAATTGTTTGGCGGTGGTAATCCTAATGGAAACTACATTGTAAGATTAACCGACCAACAACTCAACACGCTAAATAGTCAAAATATTGGTGGCGCGTTAAATGTCGATGATATTCCTTTGGATGCTGAAGTGGTGAATTATGGTGTTGAATTAAGACCTTCATCTTTTGGCACGACTCAAAACATCACGTCGTTTTATGTTGAAGATTTATGGAAAATCAATGATAAACTCAATGCCACTATAGGTTTAAGATACGATTATGACAACTTATCTAAAGGCGGAAGCACCGATGGCGACACCGACAACATCGCCCCACGACTCAACTTTAACTTTAAACTTACTGAAAATTCTGTGATACGCGGTGGATATGCCATTGCCTACGATAAAATTAACTATGCGATTTATAGTGATGCTTTACAATTGAACAACAATTCTGAAGACTATAAACTGCAAATTCAAGAACTCGTAAATCAAAGTATTTTACCTGCTGATACTGATATTGACCGCGTAACTTTCAATGGAAATTTGACGGCTAATTTTAGTAACATCAACTTTTTAGAAGGACCATCGCCCGCAGATTTGGCTGGAAGTGAACAAAATGTGTTTTCTAATGAAAGAAGAATATTAAATCCAAATGGTTATGACAATCCTTATTCACATCAATTTACTTTAGGCTATCAAGTTCAGCTGGAGAATGACAAATTATTTTTTGTAGATGTGATGCACAATAGAAGTCAAAATTTATTTAGGTTAAGAAATCTCAATGCCGCCGAACCCTTTCCAATAGGAAGTGATTTTTCTCCTGATGATGTGAGAACCATAGAAGAAGCCGACGCAACTCGACCCATACCTATCGTGAATGGCGTTGGAATTATTGACGGACAAGAAGTTGAAGGTGTGGCGAGAAACGTGGTAGTTACTGAAACCAAAGGCGAATCTGAATATTGGGCAGCGAGTTTTAATTTGCAAAAAGCCCGAGGTCAAAACAACTATTCATATCGTGTCAATTACACTTTATCATCTTTAAAAAATGATACAGAAGATATCAACTTTAGAGCTATGGATGCCAATAATTTTGATGCAGAATGGGGACCGTCTATCAATGACAGGCGACATAATATTAATGGTATTTTTAATTATTATCCTTTTGAAGGCACGACCATAACTTTGGCTGCACTTTTACAAAGCGGACAACCCATCAACAGAATTCCTGACGGTGAAGTTTTTGGCACAACCGACCTGAATGGCGATGGCTCAGGATTTGGCGATGCTTATGTGGGCAACAGCGACCGCTCACCTGGCGAATCCAGAAACAACGACCGCTTGCCGTGGAATAACACTTTTGATGTTGGTGTTCAGCATCGGTTTAAATTGAGTAACAACCACCGTTTAGAGTTTCGAGCTGATATATTTAATGTCTTGAATGCAGAAAACTTAAGTGGTTTTTTTAACAATGCCACGCAGAGTAACCAAATTCAGGCTGGACCAGCATCATCTGGGCGTTTTGTGCAGCGAAATGCCGGACCGCCAAGACAGTTTCAGTTTGGGGTGAGGTATTTGTTTTGAGTTTAATAAAAGTCTCTCGCAAAGTCGCGAAGGCACGAAAGAATATTTTAATTAACAATAAATCTAAATAATTTTATGGCATTGATTATGGTATCTTTATTTTTTAACTAAGGAAATAAAACTTTGCGTTCATTGCGTCTCAGCGGTGAAAATAAATAACCGCAAAGTCGCTAAGAACGCTGAGATTCTCAATTAGTCATTTTATTAAGCACATCGCAAAAACATAATTAAAGTAAAAACTATGCATAAACCCATTATAACAATTATTCTAATCTGTTTTTTAGGCTGTAAAACTGATAAAACTTCAGATGAAAGCGTAGATTTATCTGATTGGGCGCTGATTGAAACGCAAGGTCAAAGACAAAATATCAATTTGATGATGTGGAAAGGCGACCCGAAAATCAACGCTTATATGAGCGATTATGTTTTGCCCAAGGTAAAGGCTCAATACGGGATTGATGTCAATATTGTCAGTGGTCAAGGCAATATGATTGTGCAAAGTTTGATGACCGAATTGCAAGCTAATAAAAGTGAAAGCGAGATTGATTTGGTGTGGATCAATGGCGAGACGTTTTATCAACTACGTCAGATTGATGCCCTTTATGGTCCTTGGACGTCTGTATTGCCTAATGCTGAATTTATAGATTTTGACAATCCGTTTATCGGGAAAGATTTTCAGCAACCTATTGACGGCTACGAATTGCCTTGGGGCAATGTGCAAATGACCTTGATTTATGATCAAGCTAAGGTTAAGAATCCACCACGAAACAAAACTGAACTGCTGAATTTTGTCAAAACCCATCCAGGTCAATTTACCTTTGACAATCATTTTACAGGTTTGACTTTTTTAAAAAGTTTGCTGATCAGTTTTGCAGAAAATCCCAAAGAACTTTATAGTGAATTTGATGAAGCTACTTATCAAAAATATAGTCAACAACTATGGGAATACATCAACAAACTAAAACCTTACCTTTGGCAAAAAGGTGAAGTATTTCCAGAAAATGTAGCTCAAATGCATCAATTGTTTGCCTCGGGTGAAATTTGGTTCAGTATGAGTAACAACGACAGCGAAGTGGATAACAAAATTAGCGAAGGACTTTTTCCTAAAACCGCACGTGCTTATGTGCCTGATTTTGGCAGTATTCAAAACAGCCATTATTTGGGGATTCCAAAACTGTCTAAGCACAAAGCGGTAGCAATGTTGGTCGCCAATTTTATGATTTCAGCAGAAGCCCAAGCTCACAAATCTAAGCCTGAAGTTTGGGGCGATGGCAGTGTTTTAGATCTTAAAAAATTACCTGAAAATGAGAAACAACATTTTGAAAATATTGTTAGACGTCAATATGCACCACCGAGAAGTGAGCTTAATCAAAAAGCATTAATGGAGCTTAACCCCAAATATATGATTCGATTGGCTGAAGATTTTAGAACAAAAATTATTAATCCGTGAAATTGAAGGTTTATTTTATACTTGATGAAGTATTAATTTTACTAACTTTACCATATTCTTTTAAACATTAGGTTGATGATTTAAGGATTATTAAAAAACAAATCACAATGGCTTCAAAAAATATTTCTACAATTCCCTTTTCGGTACTCGATTTGGCAATGGTAATTGAAAATAAATCTATTACACATACATTTAACAATAGTTCGGATCTTGCACAGCATGTTGAAAAATGGGGCTATAACAGATATTGGCTAGCCGAGCATCATAATATGGAAGGCATAGCGAGTTCGGCAACCGTTATACTTATTGGATATATAGCCTCTAAAACATCAACTTTACGCGTTGGTTCAGGTGGCATTATGTTACCAAATCATGCACCATTAATAGTAGCCGAACAATTTGGCACACTCGAAACACTTTATCCTCAACGTATTGATTTGGGTTTAGGTCGTGCACCTGGAACCGACCAACTAACAGCTTACGCATTGCGTCGTGATCAAAAAGCGGCTATGAAATTTTCTGAAAACATTAAAGAACTTCAACTCTATTTATCAGCAAGCAACAAAACAGGACAAGTAAGAGCTATCCCTGGCGAAGGATTAGATATTCCAATTTGGATTCTTGGCTCAAGTACCGATAGTGCTTATTTAGCTGCTTCACTGGGTTTGCCTTATGCCTTTGCCAGCCACTTTGCTCCCGCACAACTACATCAGGCATTGGCAATATACCATCAAAATTTTCGTCCTTCCATGCAACAAAAAAAACCTTATGCTATGGCATGTGTAAACGCTATTGCTGCTAATACAGATGAAGAAGCAGAAGAACTTGCCACTTCTTTCAAGAAACTGTTTCTGGGTATTATTACAGGTAAGCGGGAAAAACTACAAGCTCCAACTGAATTATCAAAATTTTATATAGACCCTCTCAAAGAACAAGCTTTACAACAAATGATAAAATATTCATTTGTGGGAAATTCTGAAACAGTAAAAAATAAAATGCAACAATTTTTAAATGAAACACTTGTTGACGAACTCATGATTACGAGTGCTATTTACGACCATGCTGCACGACTACATTCTTATGAAATAATCAGCAAATTTAAAAGCTAGATTCAAGTGAGTTTTCGCATTTGACCGATTTAGTAACCAAAACTGCAAATAAAAATCCATTAAACTTCGACATTAAAAACGAACATAAGTTTTACGAATATAAAATAAAACGCTTCCTGACTGATGTTGCACTTGGAATGATGCCATCACAAGTTTGGACAGGACAATATGATGCAACAGGTGGATATTTAATTGTCAAAGAAAATGGAGATGTTTTGTGTTATCATATTTATAACAGAAACGAATTTGAGAATTACTTGCTAAATAATACAAAACTCGACACTGCAAGTTCTTCTCGACACGGATTTGGAAAAATTTATAAAGAAAACAGAGAGCTATTTTTTAAACTGAATTTACTAATTAGGTTTATAAAATAGGTAAAAGTAAAAACTAATTAGAGTTGAGCTCAACCCCAAATATATGATTCGATTGGCTAAAGATTTTAGAACAAAAATTATTAATCCGTGAAGTTGAAGGTTTATCCTATTTTTATTAAGCTATTGTTTTGGCTACTGATTGTACTACCTGTGCTTGCAGGGTTGGGCTATGCGTTAAGTTATAGTTTGGGTTTAATAGGTTTATTGTCCAAAGGTTTCACATTTGAATATTGGCAAAAGGCTTTGACATCGCAAAGTTTATGGGCGAGTTTTTTATACAGTTTAAGCATTGGTTTTGTCAGTGTTTTTATCAGTTTGTGTTTTGCGGTGAGTATGGCCTTAAGTTGGAATAAAAGTATTCAAAAGGGTCGGTTAAGCTATTTTATCTTTTTGCCTTTGTGTTTTCCAGCAACGGTGATGGCGTTTGTGGTTTTACAATGGCTTTCGCCATCGGGTTGGTTTTCTCGAATGGCTTTTGAATTGGGATTTATCAATAGTCTAAATGCTTTTCCAAATCTGGTCAGAGATTTTTATAGCATCGGAATTATTGTATGTAGCGTGCTGTTGATTACGCCGTTTTTTACCATTTTGATGTCTAATATTTATAGAAATGAAAACCTTTTACACTTAGAAAATTTATCTAAAACACTCGGGGCATCAACGGCTAAAACCCTGAAACGAGTAACGCTTCCGATTTTATTTCAAAAATCAAAAATGACCTTATTATTGTTTGTCATATTTGTGATGGGCTCATATGAAGTGCCACTGATTTTAGGTCGGCAATATCCGCAAATGGTTTCGGTTGCGATTGTGCAAAAAATCCAAAAATTTAATTTGAATGATATTCCTTTAGGGTTTGCAATGAGCGTGTTATATGTCATATTGGTGGTTTTAGTTTTAATTGGTTTTGGAATACCAACGCGTAAATATTTAAAACCCAATTTTTAAATGATGAGCAAAGTCTTGAAATACATTTATGTTTTGACCGTGGTATTTCCATTGGTATTTTTGTTGGGCTTATCTTTAGCACAGCAGTGGCAATTTCCAGAGATTTTACCACAAAAATGGACACTTCAACATTGGGAAAATGGTCTCTTTCAACAAGGTGATATTTTGAAAAGTTTATTGTTGTCACTTGGTTTATCTTTGACATTGGCGAGTTTGGTCAGCATATTAGCTTTTTTTATATCTAAATACATCGCCTACAGTAAATATCGACAAATTTATATGCGATTAACGCTTGTGCCTTACATTTTATCGCCCGTAGTGTTGGCGGTGATATTTCAATATTATTTTACGGTAGCCAATTTGTCTGGCAATTTTATCGGAGTATTGATTGCTCAACTCTTTTTTGCTTTGCCTTTTGGGATTGTCATTTTCAATAATTTTTGGAACGACAAATTAAAATCTATTGAACAACTCTCATTCACCCTTGGTGCAAGCTCACGACAAAGTTTAATGAAAGTTATTTTGCCTTTATCTAAACCCGTTATTGTGTTATGTTTTTTTCAATCCTTTTTAGTCTCTTGGTTTGAATACGGGCTTACGCAATTTATAGGTTTAGGCAAAGTCAAAACCCTAACGGTGATGGTGTTTAATTTTATCAATGAAGCCAATCTATTTTATGCCGCTTTGGCTTGTGTTTTGCTCGTCTTACCTCCTATTGTATTGTTGTATATGAATAAAAAAGTTCTAATTTTAGCCCGATGAGTCAATCTTTTCTTCGCATACAACAACTCGATAAACGTTTTGGTCAAGACCAGATTTTGCAAAATATCAATCTTGAGTTAAACGAAGGACAAACCTTAAGCCTTATTGGAGCTTCAGGCAGTGGTAAAACCACTTTGTTGAAAATTATAGCTGGACTTGAAAAATTGAATCAAGGGGAAATTTACCTACGGCAAAAACGTATTGATGCACTTTCGCCACAACGACGAAAAATTATTTATTTATATCAAGATGCTTTGTTGTTTCCGCACTTATCGGCTTTTGAAAATATTGCTTTTGGATTGAAACTACAGAAAGCAAAAAATATTACTGCTCAAGTCAACGCAATGCTCAATAAACTCGGTATGCAAGACCAAGGCCACAAAATGCCCAACCAACTCTCAGGCGGACAAAAACAACGCATAGCTTTTGGTAGAGCTTTGGTGATTCAACCGCAATTGCTTTTACTTGACGAACCATTTGGTGCTTTAGACCCTGAAATTCGGACACATATGCAAAAACTTTTCAAAAGCTTGGTGTCGTCTCAAAATCTATCTGCTATTTTTGTGACTCACGATTTAAAAGAAGCCATTATCATTGGTGACGAAATTGCTAAAATTGAGCAAGGAAACTTGATACAATACGACTCCAAAAAAGCTTTTTATCAAGATGAAAAAAGTGGCGTAAACGACGAAATTTTATTTTGGAAACACTTGAAAAACGAAACGAATGAAGACTGATTTTGACCACATAGAATCCCTGTATTGGGTGTTTACTCAACTCTGCAACGACGATTGTGACCATTGCTACAACGACTCGAGTCCGTTTGGTGCACGTATATCTCAAGACGATTGCTTTAAAATCATAGACCATATGCCGAGCAAGATTAATCGGTTAATTTTAAGCGGTGGTGAGCCAATGGCAGATATCAAATTGTTACACGCCATTCTAAACAAAATACAGGACAAATACCAGGGCCAAACCCAAATTATGTTGCAGACCAACGGCGATTTGCTGAACACCAAAAAACTTCAAGTGCTTATTGACAAAGGTGTTACACGCTTTGACATTGCCAGTATAGACCGCTATCATAAACATGCTGGCAATCGCTTGATGGAGTTGGCAGAGATTTTTGAAAGTTGTGGCGTGAATGGCGAAGACAAAGATCCATTAGTTGACAGCGAAAATTATTTAACTGAAAAAGATTTGAGTTGGGGCTATTGGGGTGCCAACGAAGAGATGTGGATTGGTGGCAATTGGGCACGTGGAAAAGCTTTAAAAAATGATATCCATTATAAAAATCCCGATCATAATTTCTGCACGATTTTATCAGGTGCAAGAAATTTTCTGGGCGGTTACGATGATATTCCCAATGAAATCAGCATCCAATTGTGGCGAATCAATCCGTGTTGTCCTGGCACACATTTCCCTATGGGCGACGCCCGAAAAGAAAAGGTTTCAGACGTGCTTAAGCGTGCATCACAAAATATTGTATTTAAAGCTTTAAATGATGGCGAACCTTTAAAAATGGGAAAATCACTTGGCGTAAGCGAAGACGAAGCCAAAGCCAAAAACGACGAATTAGGCAATATCTGTTTGTATTGCGACCATTTTATGAAATGCCATAAAGACGAAATTTTTGATAAAAATGGTGTAAAACCAAATATTGATACCGATGTGTTATCCTCTTAAATATCTAAGTTTATTTATAATTGGTCTAAGTGGGTTTGCTCAAAACAGCATTGATGACGCTATTCAAAAATACAATTCGGGTAGTGTAAGCTATATTGAAGTTGAAACCTTAAAAACAAAACTCGACGCTGGAGAAAATATAATCTTATTAGACACGAGAACCAAAGCCGAATACGAAGTGAGTCATTTAAAAAATGCCATTTGGGTAGGTTATGATAATTTTGAAAAAAAGAACGTAAAACATCTTGACAAAAACACAAAAATAATCGTCTATTGTTCAATTGGCGTGCGTTCAGAGCAAATCGGCGAACGTTTGAAAGCAATGGATTTCAATAACATTCGGAATTTACACGGTGGAATTTTCGAATGGGTAAATCGCGGTTATCCGATTTATAAAAACAACCTGCAAACTCAAAACGTGCATCCTTATGATGAATTTTGGGGAAAATTTTTGGAACGCGGTAATAAAGTTTTAGAATAAAATCAAGCTCAATCATATCGTCTTTGCGCCTTAGCGACTTTGCGTGATATTTTTAAATATAGATATTGTTTAATGAAAAACTACTTAATCATCTTTATTTTAAACCATTAAACCATTAAGGCATTAAGAACATTAAGAACAAATAATCCTTAATGCAACTTAACTTCTTAATGGTTAAATTTAAAACGTCAAAAAAAATGAAAAACTGCTTAATCATCTTTACGAGAAAACCCGAAAAAGGAAAAGTCAAAACCCGATTAGCACAAGGTGTTGGCGATGATAAAACTTTAAAGATCTATAAGTTTTTATTGCAACACACGGCAAAAGTAACGGCAAAAGTTAAAGCACATAAACAAGTTTATTACACCGAAGCTATTGCTAAAAATGACGTTTGGGATGATAATATTTTTGAAAAAAAAGTTCAAATAGATGGCGATTTGGGCGAGAAAATGCAACACGCCATTGAGCAAGCCTTTCAAGATGGATTTGAAAAAGTAATCATCATAGGTTCAGATTTGTATGATATCGACCACAATCTGATAGACAAAGCATTTGCTGAACTAAGCCAGAATGATATTGTGATTGGTCCAGCTACTGACGGCGGATACTATCTTTTGGGAACAAAATCAATTTTTTCTGAAATTTTTAAAAACAAACCTTGGGGAACTGATGAAGTTTTAAACCTTACCCTAAAGAATTTAAAATCAAAACAAGTAGCTTTGTTAGAAGCAAAAAATGATATAGATTATAAAGAAGATTTAGATAACTTCCCAGAATTAAAAACATTATTAAAATGAAATACCTAAAAGAAACCACAAAATACCTCAAAGAAAAAGGCTTTAAAAATCCTGAAATTGGCATTATACTTGGCACGGGATTAGGTCAACTATTGGACCAAGTTAAGATTATTCACGAAGTGAGTTATAACCATATACCGCATTTCCCAACGGCAACAGTTGAATTTCATAAAGGCAAGCTCATATATGGTAAAATTGAGGGTAAAACCGCCGTGATAATGCAAGGACGATTTCACTTGTATGAAGGTTATGATTTGCTTGATGTGACTTTCCCTGTTAGAATAATGAAGTGCCTTGGTGTTCAAAAGTTACTTGTGTCTAATGCCGCTGGTGCCATCAATCCCAACTTTCAAAAAGGGGACTTAATGCTGATTGACGACCATATCAATTTACTTGGTGGCTCGCCATTAGCCTACAAAGGCGTTTCTAAACTTGGTAATATTTTTGTAGATATGAGTCGTCCGTATGATAAAAGTATGAGTCAAAATTTGATTAAAATTGCACAAGATCAAAACATCAATTTACATCAAGGCGTTTACGCTTCAGTTTTAGGACCACAACTTGAAACGCGAGCTGAATATCGTTATCTAAAAACCATTGGTGCCGATGCGGTTGGAATGAGCACCGTGCCAGAAGTGATTGTCGCTAATCATTTACAACTGCCTGTTGTTGCCGTTTCAGTATTAACAGACGAATGCGACCCCGACAACTTAGAACCCGTAAATGTTGAAGATATTTTAGAAACCGCAAAAATCGCCGAACCTAAAATGGTGAAACTGTTTTGTGAGTTGTTGAAGTTTATATAAAAATAATTCCGTATAGAACTAACAATAACAACTCAATTATATTTATAAGATTTTATCAAATCAAAATTTAAAAAAATTAACCAAACAATTAGAAAAAATAAATTTTGTATTTTTAGAACATGGTTAGCCAATCAAAGCGTTTTACAATAAAGTCATGGTCAGAAAGCGACAGACCCCGAGAAAAACTGCTTCATAAAGGGAAGTCTGCTTTGAGCGATGCCGAACTGCTGGCGATTATTATTGGGTCTGGCAATAGGTCTGAAAGTGCGGTAGAACTGTGTAAACGTCTCTTAAAAGATAAAGACCATCAATTGAGGTTGTTGAGCAAAATGAGTGTAGAAGAGCTACAAGATTATAAAGGTATTGGCGAAGCTAAAGCCATAAGTATTGTTGCAGCTTTAGAACTTGGTAAACGGCATGGTAATGCAGATTTGCCTATCTTCCCGAAAATTTCATCAAGTTATGATGCCTATAAGGTTATGAAATCAATTATTGCCGACTTAGAGCACGAAGAGTTTTGGGTCTTGTTGTTAGACAATTCTAATAAAGTCATTAACAAACAGCAAATAAGTAAAGGTGGTATTACTAGCACTACAGTCGATATAAGATTAATCTTTAAAAAAGCACTGTCTTGTGGAGCCGTAGCTTTAATTCTAGCTCATAACCATCCGTCAGGCACTTTAAAACCAAGTCGGTTGGATATCAAATTAACTGAAAAAATTAAAAAAGCAGCAATGTTGATGGATTTCAAACTTTTGGATCATATCATTGTGACAGACAAATCTTATTATAGCTTTGCTGATCAACAGTTGCTCTAACTTATGGAAATATTAATATACGTACCAGAAATTACACCTCGCATAAATTACACATTTAGGCAGGTCTGTAAACGTATTTTGGGATTTAAAATCAACTTTACAACAAAAATAGAAACTTTTATAGCTTATAAAGGAGCAAAATTTTCTTATGCCAATCAAAGATTAGGTAACGAGGTTTTTATTCAAGCCTGTGGTCTGCTTCAAGAACAAGGTGTTAATGATTTAGAAATCAACGTATCTATTTGGCAAGGTGAACCTTATTTTTTTAAAACTTCTTTACAAAGTGATATTCCTTATGATATTTTTGCTGCTAGCTTCTTTCTATTAACACGTTATGAAGAGTATTTACCGCATGTCAAAAATCGCATAGGAGACTTTCCCGCCCAAGAAAGTCTCGCTTATAAAAATGGCTTTCTACAAAAACCGATCGTTAATATTTGGATAGACGTGTTTTCAAAAATTTTACAAAACAAGTTTAAAGACATTAATTTAAATTCAAACTCATCTCAAGTCAATATAATTGTTGCCGTAGAAAAAGCTTTTAAATACAGAAAATATGGAATTTCAAGAAGCATTGCTGGCTTTGTTGGTGACACTATTCAATTAAAATTTAGTGATGTCTATTCAAGAATAAAAACTTGGTTTTATTCAAATAATGACCCTTTTGATGTTTATGATGAACTCATTAGATTTAAAAATGATTATAATGTTGATATGAAGTTTATGTTTTTACTAGGCGATTATAGCATAAACACAAAAAATATCAACCATAGAAAAAAAATATATCAAAAACTTATAAAGTCTATGGGAGATTATTGTGAAATTGGTTTAATGCCAAGTCATGAAGCAATACATGAGTTTGATATTTTAAATAAAGAAATTGACCGCTTTGAGAAAATATCTAATCGTGAGTTAGAAAGCATTATGATAAAAGATTATGAATTAAATTTCCCTGATTTCTATATAAGTTTAGACAAAACAAATATCAAAAAAGATTTCTCGATGGGATATTCTGACCATATTGGTTATAGAGCAGGCACATCTCATTCTTTTTTGTTTTACGACTTAAACTTAGAACAGGCTTCACCGATTGAAATACACCCATTTTTTGCAAGCAGTCAAGCACTTAAAAATACAGACATCGAAAAGTTTTATTCTATAAAAAATGAACTGAATTGTTCATATAATTTACTGATTAGCAATGAAGATTTTTCAAATACTGAATTTAAACAAAAAATTTACCAAATCACAAAACACCTCAAGACATGCTAGCACAGCAACCAAGTGATATTTTTTTTGATTTGGATCACACTTTATGGGATTTTGAAAAAAATTCAGAAATCACTTTCAATTTAATTTTTGAAAAGCATAATCTCAACATCAATTTAAATTCGTTTTTGCGTTTGTACAAACCTGTGAATATGAAATATTGGGATTTGTATCGCAAAAATCAAATTGACTCTGAAAGTTTGAGATACTACAGACTCAAAGAAGTCTTTGATGCTTTAAATATTGAAAGTGATAAAAAACTCATCGACTTAGTTGCCGAAGAATATATCAACAATTTATCCGATCAAACTAATCTCTTTCCCGATGCAGAACAGATCTTAAATTATTTAGCAACCAAATATAGATTACATATCATTACCAATGGCTTTGAAAAAGTTCAACACAAAAAAATAAAGTCTTCAAAAATTGATCATTTTTTTGAAACGGTAACCACAGCTGAAGGTTCAGGCTACAAAAAACCTGATAAACGCATATTTGAACACGCTTTAAGAAAAGCAAAAACACATCAAAGCAAAAGTCTTATGATTGGAGACAGTTTAGAAGCCGATATCCAAGGTGCTAAAGATTTCGGAATACCAGCGATTTATTTTGGCAAAAAACCTAATTTTGACATCGATTATGTTGAGCGGTTAATAGATTTAAAAAACGTATTATAAATTATTTAATTAGTATGAAAAAGATTTTAGTTTTAATTTTAGTCCTATTTTGTTTTAAAACATTTAGCCAAACCCCTGAAAAAAAATACCAATACATCATTGTGCCGGTTCAATATGGCTTTTTAGATGAAGTAAATGAATATCAACTCAATGTCTTGACTAGGTTAAGGTTGAAAGAAGTTGGTTTTGAAGTGTATATGAATGAAGGCGAAGAAAAACCACAAAAAATTAAACTTAATAGATGCCTTGCTTTAAATGCAAATGTCAAGGAAGACAAAGGTATATTTACAACAACATTAATTTTTGAACTTAAAGATTGCTTTGGAAAGCTGGTTTATCAAAGTGAAGGCACAAGCCGATTAAAACCCTTTAAAGAAGCCTACCAACAAGCCCTTAATAGAGCTTTAGAAAAATTTCAAGTAGATTCATCTTTATTTCTAAAAACTTCAAATGAAAAACAAGTGTCTAATATTTCTGAGATAAATTCTGATAACAAAGAAACTAAAGAAAAAATACCTTTTGAAGAACGTGCCAATGCCTATCAACTGTATGGTCAAACCTATTGGCTGCTCCAAAAAGATGATAACTACACCATTTTTACCGACAAAGGTCAAACTATTTTTGCCAATTTAGAATATGCTGGTCAAGGAAGCTATAGTTTTGACTCTGCTGATATTGATGGTGCTGCTTTTTTTGACGCTAATGGAAATTTAATTGTTGAATATCTTGCAAAGGAAGAAGATACAGTTCAAAAATTAGAGTTTAAAAAGCAATAAATACCCTAATATTTCAAAACTCATATTTATCTTTCCAGCGTCGTTTTAGAAAATCCTTAAAATGTTTTTCTTTCGGATTGTTTGACGTTTGGTATAAACTTTCAGAAGATATTTCATCTGGCATAAAATTATGATATGCAAAGTTTCCATCATAATCGTGTGCGTATGGATAAGCTTTGCCGTAATCTAAATCTTTCATCAATTTTGTCGGTGCATTTCTTAATGACAATGGTACATCTAAATCTCCTGTCTGTTTAACTAAATCTTGAGCTTTATTGATAGCCATATAAGCTGAATTACTTTTGGGTGAAGCAGCGAGATAAATCACGCATTGACTTAAAATAATCCTAGCTTCTGGCATACCTATAATATTTATAGCCTGAAAAGTATTATTGGCCATCACCAATGCTGTGGGATTTGCCAGACCAATATCTTCAGATGCCAAAATAATGAGTCGTCGGGCAATGAACTTGATATCTTCACCACCTTCAAGCATTCTGGCTAACCAATAAACCCCAGCATTAGGGTCGCTACCTCTAATAGATTTAATGAACGCTGAAATAATGTCATAATGTTGTTCGCCTGATTTGTCGTATTTTAAAGGTTTTTCTTGAACAATTTTATAAACACTTTTATCGTCAATAATAATTTTATGCTTTGAATTTTGTTGGCTAATCACCAATTCTAAAATATTGAGCAATTTTCTAGCATCGCCTCCGCTTAATCTAAACAAAGCTTGATTTTCTTTAATTTGGATATCTAAAGTCTTTAAAACCTCATCTTCAGAAAGTGCTTTATCAAGGAGTGTTTTGAGTTCATTTTTACCAAATGATTTTAAGGTATAAATTTGACATCTCGACAATAGAGCTGAAATCACTTCAAAACTGGGATTTTCTGTGGTTGCTCCTATTAACGTTATCCAAGCTTTTTCAACGGCTTCGAGCAATGAATCTTGTTGAGATTTGCTAAAGCGGTGAATTTCGTCAATAAATAAAATCGGTGAGTTTTGACTGAACATCCCTTGAGATTGTTTTGCTTTTTCAATCACAGCACGAATATCTTTTACACCACTATTAATGGCACTTAATTTATAAAATGGTCTGTTGATTTCATTAGCAATAATTTGTGCTAAAGTCGTTTTACCGATACCAGGTGGTCCCCAAAAAATAAGCGATGGCAAGCTTTGTTGTGCTACAATTTTTGAAATTAAACCATTATCGCCTACCAAATGGTCTTGCCCAATGTAGTCTGAAAGTTTTTTAGGTCGAAGTCTTTCTGCCAAAGGTGTGTTCATAACTACAAATTTACAATTTTAGTGACATTATTACAGAAATTGTGGACTTGGAAATGAAATTGATATATTTATGTCATCAATTATTTTATGTCAAAATCTTTTAAATATACTCACGATGTTTTGATTTATCCATTAGGATTAGTCCTTTTGATATGGATAGTTTATTGGATTGAGATTAAGTATAATTTAAATTTTACTACCTACGGCATTTATCCTCAGAAAATTGAAGGCTTAAAAGGAATTATATTTTCTACATTTATCCATAGTAGTCTAAAACATTTGTTTAATAATTCTGTGCCTCTTTTGTTATTAAGTATGGCCTTGTTTTACTTTTATAGAAAAATTAGTAAACCAGTTATTTTGTGGGGTATTTTTATCACAGGCTTATTAACTTGGCTCATTGGCAGACCGAGTTATCATATTGGTGCCAGTGGATTGGTTTATGTTTTGGCTTCTTTTTTGTTCTTCAAGGGTATTTTTTCAAAATACTATAGGTTGGTTGCCTTATCATTAAGTGTTGTCTTTATTTATGGTAGTTTGGTTTGGGGCTTATTTCCAGGAAAAGTAGGCATGTCTTGGGAAGGGCATTTATCAGGATTTGTCGTCGGGTTAGGTTTAGCTTTTGTATATAAAACCAATAATTTAGTGAAACCAAAATATGAATGGGAAAAGCAAGATTACAATGCTGAAGAAGACGAGTTTATGCAACTTTTTGATGATGAAGGAAACTTTAATCCTGATAAAAATAATGATGATCAGGATAAAAAAGATGATGAAATAAATGTGATATACCACATTAAAAAAAACAAGGATGGAATTGAATAATTTTTACCTTACCAATTCATACAAAAATAAACCAGCAGCCACGGCAACATTAAGCGATTGTGTTTTTACTTTCATTGGGATATATCAAGTATGTTCAAGCATATTTATAATGCTGTGGTGTATTCCAAAACCTTCGCTCCCCATATCCAAAGCTACTGACTTTATGATAAAGATTGATTTTGATTTATTTACACCAATTTGAATGAATAATATCATTAAAGATAAAAGGTATAACATCGACGAATATTTCAAGAATCCTTTACATACAGAAAACTTTTAAAATAACATTTGGCGTTTTAAAGGTGCTTTGTTCATAGGATTGTTAATAATTGTATTACGGATATCATTGTCCTTTTATAAACTTGTTTATATTTGTTGTAAAATTGAACCGATGTTTTCAAAAAGCTGTGAATACGCTATCAAAATAATGACTTTTATTGCCTTTAAACAAGCAAAATCTAAAGAACTTATCGGTTTAGATTCCATTAGCGAAGCCATTGATTCACCTAAAGCTTTTACTGCTAAAATATTACAACAGTTGACAAAAGCAGGTTTATTAAAAAGTGTCCGGGGACGAACTGGTGGGTTTTATTTAGACAAAAATCGAGATGTTTTCATTGGTGATATAGTTAGAGCAATTGATGGTTCTAAAATTTTAGAAGGCTGTTTATTAGGTTTTGGCAAATGTCAAGATGAAAACCCTTGCGTGCTTCATCATCAAATCAAAAAAGAAAGAAAATCTCTGAAAAAAAGATTGAATTCGACTGACATTTATAGTGTAGCCAAACGTGTAAACACTAAAAAAGCATATTTTAAAGAATAATTTTTTTAACTCATATAAAGATATTGATATCCTTTTATCCTAAATTTAAAAACTATGAAACTCAACTTCAAACTCAACCAAGATTTTATTGAAAAATACAAAAGCAAAAAGCCTGATTTTGGTTTTAATGGTTTAGGGCAACTCACCTACCACCGCACCTATTCGCGTTTAAAAGAAAATGGAGAAAACGAAAAATGGTTTGAAACGATTAGACGGGTTGTAGAAGGTTGTTATAGCTTGCAAAAAGAACACATTTTAAAAAATGAATTGGGTTGGAACGACACCAAAGCTCAACGTTCGGCTCAAGAAATGTACGACCGTATGTTTAGGATGAAATTTTTGCCACCCGGCCGAATGTTGTGGGCTCTCGGAACCCCTATTATTCACGAAAAAAAAGTCGGACAAGCTTTGTTTAACTGTGCATTTGTGTCAACTAAAGATATGGGAAATAGCATTGTAGATGCGGTTAAACCCTTTACATTTATGATGGATATGAGTATGGTTGGTGTTGGTGTGGGTTTTGATGTTTTGGGTGAAAATAAAGTAGTTATCCACCAACCCCAAAAACAAGCAGAAACTTATGTGATTCCCGATACGCGTGAAGGCTGGGTTAAAAGTTTAGAATTGTTATTGGCTTCTTATTTTGGACAACATTTCAATAAACAACCTACACATCACATTGAATTTGATTATTCTCAAATCAGAAAAGCTGGTGAGCCTATAAAAGGTTTTGGTGGAATTTCATCTGGACCTCAACCGCTTGAACGACTGCACAATCAAATCAGGGAAACTTTAAATCAACTGGATCACCACAAAATCAGCATTACAGCCATAACTGACATTATGAATATGATTGGTCAATGTGTTGTAGCAGGTAATGTGAGACGAACCGCACAAATCGCTTTAGGCGATGCCGACAATACCGAATATCGCAAACTCAAAGATTACCGATGGGACAACGACAAACAAACTTATGTTGGCGAAAATTCTCATCGTGCGACATACGGATGGGCATCCAACAACAGCGTTTTTGTAAATAATCACACTGATTTTGAAGATGTGGCAAAACAAACGGCTATTAATGGCGAACCTGGTTATATCTTTATGGATAATATCCGCTCGCATTCACGAATGTGTGATCCCGCAGACCATAAAGATCATAAAGCTGTTGGCACCAATCCTTGTGGAGAACAATCTTTAGAAAGCTATGAGTTGTGCTGTTTGGTAGAAACTTTTCCGTCTCGAGCAGAGAGTAAAGAAGATTATTTAAGAACTCTCAAATTTGCCTATCTCGTTGGCAAAACCGCAACATTGGTCAATACCACTTGGCACGAAACCAATCGAGTTCAAAAACGCAACCGTCGTATTGGGACATCTGTTACGGGCGTGACCAATTTTATAGGTAAACATTCCTTAGAAATTTTTAGAGATTGGTTAGAAACAGGTTATAACGAAATCCAAAGTTGGGATGAAATTTATTCCTCTTGGTTGTGCGTGCCTAAAAGCATTAAAACAACAAGTGTAAAACCCTCTGGAACGGTAAGCCTTTTGGCTGGTGTAAATCCAGGTTGTCATTATCCAGAATTTAAATATTACATCCGAAGAATTAGAATTGCTAAAAACTCAAAACTTATACCTCAGCTCAACGATGCAGGTTTGCATATTGAAGATGATGTTATGGATACGAGTTCTGCGGTAGTCTCTTTTCCTATTCACAATGAAGGAAAATGCCTAAACGAAATTAGCATATGGGAACAAGTGAGTTTAGCCTCATTTTTACAACGCTTTTGGTCTGACAATCAAGTGTCTTGCACCGTTACCTTTAAACCAGAAGAAGCCGATCAAATTCAACCGATTTTAGAATTTTTTAAATATTCACTTAAATCGATTAGCTTTTTGCCTAAATTAGAAATGGGTGCTTACGCTCAAATGCCTTATGAAGCCATTTCAAAAGAAAAATATACTGAAATGAAATCGAAGATGAAAACCGATTTTAGCATTCAATCTTTTGAAGATGGTATAGGAGAGAAATTTTGCAATAATGATAAATGTTTAATATAATGAATTATGAATATTCCAACTGAAATACAAAATTTAAAATCCAAGAAAAATGCAGTCATTTTGGCACATTATTATCAAAATGAATCTATACAAGATATTGCTGATTATATAGGTGATAGCCTTGAGCTTGCAAAAAAGGCTCAAGAAACTTCAGCAGAAATTATTGTTTTTGCTGGGGTTCATTTTATGGCTGAAACCGCTAAAATTTTAAATCCTCAAAAAAAAGTTTTATTGCCTGACCTAAATGCTGGTTGTTCATTAGCAGATTCTTGTTTAACCAAAGATTTTAAGAAATTTATAGAAGCACATCCTGACCATAAAGTTGTGACTTACATCAACTGTAGTGCTGAAATAAAAGCGATGAGTGACTATGTATGTACATCTTCTAATGCCATTGATGTCATCAAAAGTTTGCCAAAACAAGACAAAATTATATTTGCCCCAGACAAAAATTTAGGTGACTATTTAATAAAAGAAACGGGGAGGAAGATGTTACTATGGAATGGCACTTGTGTGGTTCACGAAGCTTTTTGTTATGATAAAATTTTAGATTTAACGATTGAATATCCTGATGCCCAAATAATAGCTCATCCTGAGAGCAAAACAGAAATTCTGAAAATTGCACATTTTATAGGCTCGACCTCTAAACTGTTGAAGTATGTCAAAGAAGATTCTCACAAAGTATTCATTGTAGGCACTGAAGCTGGTATTCTACACCAAATGCAAAAAGAAGTGCCTGATAAAAAATTGATTCCAGCCCCTATTCAAGAAGATAATACCTGTGCTTGTAGTGAATGTGCTTTTATGAAAGTCAATACTTTAGAAAAACTCTATCTGTGTTTAAAAAATGAAACTCCTGAAATTAATTTAGATGCTACTATCGCTCAAAAAGCTTTGACACCTCTAAAAAAAATGTTGAGTTATGCTTGAGAAAAACACTGACATAATAGTTATTGGAGCTGGTATTGGTGGTTTGAGCTTTGCATTATATCTGAACAATTTAAGCCCTGATCTCAATATAAAAATACTCGCTAAAAGTGAAATTAATACCTGCAATACTCGTCTGGCTCAAGGTGGTATTGCTTCGGTGAAATTTAATACTAAAGATAGTTTTGAATCTCATATCAACGATACTTATTTAGCTGGTCATAAAAAAGGAAACTATGAAGTGATAGAAAAGGTGATAAAAGACGCTCCAAATCGCATTCAAGATTTATTGAATTGGGGATTGAAATTTGATAAAAATGGAAATCGATTTGATTTACACAAAGAAGGTGGACATCAGTATCATAGAATTTTACATACCAAAGATCAAACAGGCAAAAGTCTGCATCAATGTCTTTTAGAAAAAATTAAAAAAATTCCATCAATACAAATATTAGAATACCACCAAGTTGAAAATATTGTAAAAACTGATAATGGCTTTAAACTCAAAGTGGCTAATTTAAATTCAAAACAATATTATCAATATTCTGCAAATCATGTTGTTATTGCAACAGGTGGCTGTGGTCAACTTTTTCCTCAAACAACAAATAGTTTAGGAAGTATTGGAGAAGGTATATATTTTGCTCATCAATTAGGATTAAAAATTAAAGATTTTGAGAAAATTCAATTTCATCCTACTTCTTTTAATGGCATCAACATCAATCCTAGTTTTTTAATTTCAGAAGCTGCTAGGGGTTTAGGTGCTCATTTGATAAACGAAAAACATCAACGTTTTGTTTTTAAATATAATACAAGAGGTGAATTAGCCCCAAGAGATATTGTTTCTAACGCCATTTGGAAAGAAATATCACATCAGAATAACGAAAATATATATTTAGATTTTACACATTTAAACTGTAAAACCATTCCCGAAGCACTTCCTTATATTTATAAAACCTGCAAATCTTATGGCTATGATTTATGCACGGATCATGTCCCTATAAAACCAGCTGCACATTACCAATGCGGAGGAATACAAGTCAACTTGAATGGAGAATCTTCAGAAAAAGGTATTTTTGCGATTGGTGAATGTGCTTATACTGGATTACATGGCGATAACCGATTAGCCTCAAATTCACTTTTAGAATCCTTGTATTTTGCTAATTCAGCGTCGAAAACTATTGCCAAAAGAAAAAGATTTAATAGAGGTGAATCATATGTTTCTTTAGTTTCAGACACTCCTTTTTCAGTTTTGTCTGTAACTCAAAAGGAATATTTAAGTCAGTGTAAAGAAACGGCAAAACAACTACTAAGCTTAGCTTTTGAAAATAATAACTTCAAAAAATATGTTCACAAAACTGATATCTTAATTAAAAAATTCAACGCAACAACAACATCATTAAAATCACACCCTGAAGTTTTTGAAACCAAAGTTATTTTAAAAAATGTTCAATATTTACTTCAAAAAAAGATGAAACAAAAATCATTAGGTGATAAAAAAATAATCACTTAAATCAAACCCTACCGCTCTTGCCTTGCCATATATATTTTCATAAAAATATGTGACGCCATATTACGGGCGTTATTTTTAGCACGATCGGCTTTTTCGCCAGTAAAATTTTCATTCACTGTTTCAAATCATAAGTCAATCAACTTTTTTATGATACACTTCGGGTAAATTAAACAAATCCGTTATATAATGATAACCAGGAGCTTGCAGAAAAGGCTCAAGAAACTTCAACAGAAATTACTGTTTTTGCTGGGGTTGGTTTTCCAAACACTATGAAAAAAATTAATTTATACTTCTAAACTCTTTTGGACTTACACCAACTTTTTGTTTAAACAGACGGGTAAAGTGTTGTGGATAACTAAAGCCTAATTCGTAAGCTATTTCACTAATAGATTTACTCTCATCATAAATACGTTCTTTAGCGACATTAATGACTTTAGATTGAATATAATCTTGTGCAGATTTGCCGATTTCTTTTTTGATTAAATCACCAAAATAATTAGAAGACAAATTCAAACACTCTGCAAAATATTGCACCATAGGAAACCCAATTTCTGTGGCTTTGTCAGATTTAAAATAATCATTGAGTAAAACTTCAAAATCCGATAATATATCAGAGTTTATATGCTCTCGAGTGATAAATTGACGGTCGTAAAAACGGTCGCAGTAATTTAAAAACAGCTCTATATTGGAAGTGATTAACTTTTTGCTGTGTTTATCTACATTTTGTTGGAGTTCATAACTAATTTTTGAAAAACACTCCATTATAATTTGCTTTTCTTTTTGCGATATATGTAAGGCTTCACTGGATTGGTAATGAAAAAAATTATAATCATTCATCATACCTGCCAAGGGCATTCCTAGTAACAAATCGGGATGAAACACCAATCCGTTACCCATTGGTTGGTATTCATCGGTTTTATTTAGGACGTCAATAACTTGTCCAGGAGACACAAATACCAAAGTTCCTTCTTGATAATCATAAGTTTGTTTTCCATATTTTAAATCACCGCATTTTACATCTTTCAAAAACACACAGTATAAATCAAAATACATTTTAGAACCAGAACGTTTGTCCGCTTTCGAAAAATCAATAACATTTACCAATGGATGAAAGGTTTCGTGTTGATTGAAATTATTATAGTCACTAACAGTTTTAAAATCGTATTCCATAACTTAAAATTATTACTCAAAATTAGTCAAAAAAATAATTCAATCATTAAAAATGAGCAAAATCAGTAATATTGGTATATCAACCTGTAATTGGTATAAAGATGCCTATTGTAAATTTACACATCTTTGCATAAATGATTAAAATAGTGTCAAAGATGAAAACGTCTTTCTTAATTCTTGTATTGTCTTTTATGAATGTTTTTACTTGTAACCAAAATCAAAGTGAAACTTCAAAAAAACAAATTGAAATTAAAGATAGAACGCAAAGAAATATATTAATTGTTTTTCTGTCTAGAACCAAAAACACAGAAGCCGTTGCTAAAATCATTCAAAAAAAAGTTGGTGGAAATTTGGTTTCCTTAGGGTTAGTCAACCCCTATCCAGAAAACTATCAAAAAATTGTAGCACAAGTCGATCGTGAAAATGATGAAGGTTTTTTGCCTGAATTAAAAACCAAAATTAACGATTTGGATAATAATGACACGATTTTTATTGGCTTCCCTACTTGGGATATGCAAATGCCACCACCAAAGAAAAGTTTCTTGTCGGAAAATGATTTAAACGGGAAAACAATTATCCCGTTTAATACCAACGCAGGCTATGGTGTAGGCAGTGGTTTTGATACAGTTGAAGAACTCTGTTCTGATTCGACCATTTTAGAAGGTTTCTCAACAAAAGGTGGCGTTGAGCGCGATGGTATTTTATTTGTAATGGAAGGTGAAAAATTAATTCAAGTAAAAAAACAAGTAACTTTCTGGTTACAAAAAATAGGCTTTTAATAGTTAAATCATAAATAAAATGAAAGCATTGAAAATAAAATAATTCAACAAGAAAGATAGTAGTTCATCGGTTTTACTGAAAGCAAAATTATCTAAAATCGGTAATATTGGTAAGGACTTACGTAATCCGTGTAAAATTAATTGTATTATTCTTGCTAAATTTATATTTTCAATTAAAATCAACAAAATGAAAACATATATACTATCAATACTATTCCTTTTGTTTTTTATAACCTCAAGCAATGCTCAGGAAAATAATAAGAAACCGCTCATAATAGAAGCTCAAGGAGCTTTTGCCGTGGGAGGCAGTATAAAGAAAAGCACAGGAAATTTTGATCCTATCGCTGATGGAGCTTTTAATCCTTCAAATCAAAGTACAGAAGGGCAGACATTACACGGTGACCACGCCTCTGTTTTTTACCAAATTCCTGTAGAACATCGAAAATTACCACTTGTGTTCTGGCACGGATATGGTCAATCGATGCGAACTTGGCAAACTACCCCAGATGGGCGTGAAGGTTTTCAAAGTATTTTTCTAAGAAAAGGATTTCCTGTTTATTTATTAGACCAACCCAGAAGAGGTCTTGCAGGTCAGAGTTTAAAGCCTATAAAATTGGAAGCAAGAACAGAGGATCAACTTTGGTTTGGTATTTTCAGAATGGGTGAAGGAACCACATTTTACCCAAACATTCAGTTTTCTAAAGAACCAAAGGCACTTAATCAATTTTTTCGCCGATGCACTCCAGATACAGGTCCTTTAAATATCGACATAAATACCGATGCCGTTTCTGCTTTATTTGACAAAATTGGAGAGGGAATATTGGTTACCCACTCGCATAGTGGAGGTCAAGGTTGGTTAACAGCTCTTAAAAATGAAAATATAAAAGCAATAGTGTCTTACGAGCCAGGGAGCAATTTTGTATTCCCTAATGGTGCTGTACCTAAACCTATTCCTTATGTAGGAGGCATATTAAGTGCTCGAGGAGTAAGTACTGGTGAGTTCAAAAAACTAACGAAAATTCCCATAATTATTTATTACGGAGATTACATCCCTGAAAAAGAAGTTGAGAATCCTGGTAAGGAGCAATGGCGTGCCTCACTTCAAATGGCTCGAAAGTGGACAAGAACTGTAAACAATGCTGGAGGAGATGTAACACTAGTGGTACTGCCCGAAATTGGTATACAAGGAAATACGCATTTCCCAATGTCGGACTTAAACAATCAGGAAATTGCCAATCTTATGTACGATTGGCTCAACAAAAAAAGATTAAATTAAAACTAAATAAAAATGAAAAATCTAATTACAGTATTATTATTTATTATTCCTATGCTTTTATCTGCTCAATCAAAGGAATACAGCGTTTCAACGTTTCACGAAGAAGGCTTTAAGGCACCAAACACACACTATATTGGCGAGGCTTGGTTAAATGGGGTGCTAGAAGTGAAAGGAGATTTAAACTTTCACATCACAAAGGCTAATTTTAAGGCAAACTCAACGCTAGACTGGCATAAACACACCTCTATTCAAGTTCTAATTTATGTTGAAGGCGAAGGCTATTACCAAGAAAGAGGAAAAGACCCTATAATTCTTAAAGCGGGTGATGTCATTAAATGTAAAAAAGATACGGAACACTGGCACGCTTCAACTAAAGAAAGTGATGTGACTTATTTGGCTATTTATGGTGGTGATAATCCTACAACTTGGACTGAGGTGCTTACCCAAGAATATTATGATGATGTAGCCAAACAACTCAAACAATAACTTACAAATTTCTTGATTGGGTTTAAAACTTTTTATAAAACTTTCTATATTACAGTTAAAAATTGCAAATATCAAATAGATATAAGATATCTGTAGTCGAATAATACTTTCATCTTTTTATAAACGAGCTATTTTAAATTTCAAAAGTTTAAAAAAGCAACAGAATGATTTAGGGATATACTCAACCATAAACATAGGGTTTATAAAGTTAAAACAGTTGAATACTTGTTAAATAAAAAAACCTGCCAGATTTTAGTAATCTGGCAGGTTTAATGTGCTTAAAGATTATAGTAGCCTATAACTATTTTTTAATAATCACTTTTTGGGTTTGATTGACGCGTGATCCGATGAATCTGAACAGATAAACTCCATCCATTAAATTATTTACATCTATAGTTTGAACCGTTTGGTTAATAGGACTTGTACTTATTAGTTTACCAGTTATATCATATATATATAATTTTACTTGGTTTGTGTCAACTCCATTGTAGCTTAGCGTTATTTCGCTACTTGCAGGGTTTGGATATAAACCAATGTTAACCTTGAAATCTTTAACACTTAAGGTGGTTAAGTCGAACTCAATTGAACTGTTTTCGCAGTTATTGTTGGTTACAACAACGGTGTAAATCCCATTTACGCTTGGTTGGTAGGTTTGCTCCGTTGCACCTTCAATTAAATTACCTTCAAAATACCATTGGTAAGTATCGAAAACTCCGGTTTCTAAACTTTCAGTAGTACCGTTATAACTAATTGTTGGCTCTGGAACTGAGTTTACTGTAACCTGAACCGCAGTTCTTTCACTTTCACAACCATCAAGGTTAGTCTCTGAAACATAATACGTTCCTGAATTGATAGATTCTGAAAGATTTAGAGAAAAAGGAGTATTGACATCGGTATACCAGCTTAAGTCCGTACCAATTGCATCTAAATCAGCCACTGTGGAGACTCCACAAAAAATTTGTGCCTCAGCGATTGGCGCGTCTGGAACTATAGATATAAAAATGGAAACCGCAGTTCTTTCACTTTCACAACCATTGACAGTTTGTGATACGTAATAAGTTCCAGTGGTAACATTTGCTGTATGACTAAGAGCATCGATATCATCTACTTCTAAATACCACGTAAGCATATTGCCTTCGCCTTCTAAATCTGCTATTATAGTGTTGCCACAGAATGTTTGATCTTCTACAATTGGTGCTTCCACTAGTGCAGGCTCTGTAATGGTAACAGTTACAACAGGTGTATTATCAAAAAGAGAAGTACCACAACCATTGGCATCTACTACCGCTAAGGTGTAAACCCCAGAAACAACCCCTGATAAATTTGGTGAAGTAGTTCCGTTACTCCATTCATAAGTATAAGGTGGTGTACCGCCTAAAACTTCAACTGTAGCTGAACCATCATTAAAACCGTTGCAAGAAACATTAACCTGCGAAACAACTGTAGCCGTTATTTCAGTACTTACATTCACCTGAACACTGCTTCTTTCACTCTCACAAAATGTGAGTTCATTAAAAGTAGAAACATAATATGTGGCTGTTGATAAAGCGGTATCGTTAGATAGAGCTGTTCCTCCTGTTGCTGTATCATACCAATTGTACACAACATTGTTTGTTCCTGAAACAGGTAAATCAACAACGATAGCTTCAAAACACAATTCTTGCGTCGATAAAGTAGGTGCCGCTGGTAATTCATTTATAGTTACAGTTACCTCAGTAACTTCACTCTCACAAGTATTGACAGTTTGTGATACAAAGTAAGTGCCGCTCAAAACTTCAGTTGTACTAATTAACTCATCAAAGTTTGAATTGTACCAGATTAGATTTTCGCCTTCAGCCTGTAATTCACTAACTGTTGCACTACCGCAAAATACTTGATTTGCTTCTGCTACTGGAGCAGATGGATTTTCATTCACAGTTATTTCAACAGAAATTCTTTCACTTTCACAACCATTGATAGTTTGTGATACGTAATAAGTTCCAGTGGTAACATTTGCTGTATGACTAAGAGCATCGATATCATCTACTTCTAAATACCACGTAAGCATATTGCCTTCGCCTTCTAAATCTGCTATAATAGTGTTGCCACAGAATGTTTGATCTTCTACAATTGGTGCTTCCACTAGTGCAGGCTCTGTAATGGTAACAGTAGCCATAACTGATGTTGTACTTCCACAACCATTAGCATCTGTAACAAAGAGGTTATAAACCCCAGACGGAACTCCTGATAACATTGAAGAAGTAGAACCGTTACTCCAAAGATAAGTGTAAGGAGCTGTGCCTCCTGAAACTCCAACTGTAGCTGAGCCATCACTTAAACCGTTGCAAGAAATATTAATCTGTGAAATTAATGTAGCTGTTAGTTCTGAACTTACGTTCAACTGAATACTCATTCTTTGACTTTCACATAATGTAAGCTCATCGAAAGCAGAAACATAGTATGTTCCTGTTGATAAAGCGGTATCGTTAGATAGAGCTGTTCCTCCTGTTGCTGTATCATACCAATTGTACACAACATTGTTTGTTCCTGAAACAGGTAAGTCTGCAACGCTAGCTTCAAAACACAATTCTTGCGTCGATAAAGTTGGTGCCGCTGGTAATTCATTTATAGTTACAGTTACCTCAGTAACTTCACTCTCACAAGTATCGACAGTTTGTGATACAAAGTAAGTGCCGCTCAAAACTTCAGTTGTACTAATTAACTCATCAAAGTTTGAATTGTACCAGATTAGATTTTCGCCTTCAGCCTGTAATTCACTAACTGTTGCGCCACTGCAAAATACTTGATTTGCGTCTGCAACTGGAGCAGGTGATTCAGTTACACTAACATCAATTGATTTTGAAGCAGAACAACCGCTAGGATTAGTCACAGTAAGCGTATAAGTACCAGCCTCATCAACTGCTAAATTCAGTTCATTTGTTGCTCCAAAAATTAAACCTCCATTGCTGGCTTCCCATAAATAGGTATTGCTAGGCGTAACTTGAAAGTTGGAAATAGTTACTGTTGAACTACCATTGATATCGTTTGAATTTATGGTTAACATCAAATTATTTCCCGCTTCAATGGTAATGCTATGAACTCCACTTTGTGATGAAGATCCTTCTGTAGAATAACCATTAAACAAGGATAAATCGCCAGAGTTTGTTCCAACTAAAGGCAAGTCACCACTTGCAATATCTTCAGATGAATAATTCCAATCAAAAGATACTGTAGCATTGTACGGCATTGTAATATTAGCAGAATTAGGCGTTGTATTGCCAGAGCCTGTGTTACTAGCTATCATCGTAACACTACTTTCACTAAAGGTAATACTACCATTTGAAATAGCTGGTGCAAATTGCGTCCAATTATCTTCTGCAAAATCTCCCACGAAACCAACAGCACTTTGTGCGTTTGGATTAGTTACCGTAGGTTCTAACATAAGACTACCAAATTCACATTTGCTTTCAGTGTCATTGGCCGTAATAATAGGCAATTCATTGACTACAATTTCTAGAGTTGTTGGAGAAGCACATTGTCCATCATCTGGTGTAAAAGTATACTCGGTTGTAGCCAAATTATTTAATACAGGAGACCAAGTACCTGTAATACCGTTTTGCGAAGTGGTAGGCAAAGCATCAAGGGTTTCTCCAACGCAAATATCTGCAATGTCAAAAGTAGGGGTTGTTATTGGATTCACAACAGTATTCACTACTTGAGTTAAAAAATTTGAAGTCGTCCCTGTAAGAGCAAAATTGTATAAAACACCATCAAGACCACTAGCGGTTTCATCGGTCAAAGATGTAATACTTGAGTTATCTTGACTACCTAAACCTTGGTTAAACTTATAGTAAGCTACTAATCCAACTTCACTACCTTCTACTTCACAGTTTTTTGAACTCTCTATTTGCTCAGCAGTTCTAGCGACATCCCAAATCCGAACTTCATCAATATTTCCTTGATAGAATCTTCCTGTTGCCTGAAGGTTTTCGCCTATACTAACTGGATAAGTTGAATTGTTGATAGTACCACTACCTGTAACAGCTGAATTTTGAATACCATCTATGTAAATGATTGCCTCTACATTATTATAAGTAACTGCCACATGATGCCAACTGTTATCAATTACGCTACTTACTGATGAGACATCACCAAAGGCATTACTTCCTGCAAAATTTAAAGTGCCGTCTTGATTTAAAGCAATACGCCAACTATCGTCGCCTTTTGCTATTATTGCATCCCATTGCGTTGGGTTATAGTCAGATTTCATCCAAAATTCAATCGTCATTTGGTTCGTAAAATCGAAACTTGATTCGCTTGTTAATTCTACATAATCATTAACGCCATCAAAATTTAAATGGGTGGAAGGAAGTACAGGATTTACGTTGACCACAATTTCTGTTCTTACACTTTCGCAACCTCTTGAATTTATACTAGAAACCCAATAAGACGTTTCTCCTACCGCTGTAGTACTTGGCGTTGGTGCGCCAGCAAGAGGCGTTCCTCCAGTCATCACATCGTACCAGACCAAAGAAGAAGTATTTGTTGTAGCTGTAAGTGGTGTAGCTGTATCACCTAAAGTATAATTTACCGGTGTTATAACAACAGGTTCTGAAGGCGAAGAGATGTCTGCATCAGTTAAAAAATTTGAAGATGTCCCTGTAAGAGCAAAATTTGTTAAAACACCATCAAGACCACTAGCGGTTTCATCGGTCAAAGATGTTATACTTGAGTTATCTTGACTACCTAAACCTTGGTTAAAATTATAGTAAGCTACTAAATTAGATTCACCGCCTGTTAACTCACATTCAATATTAGTAGAGATTTCTGAGGCTGTACGTGCTGTATTCCAAAAACGCAAATCATCCATAGAGCCAGTAAAATTAAGGTCTAAACCATTATCACTACCACCTATAAAAACTGGACTTGAAGGATCATTCAAAACTAAGAGACCGTTTAATATTGCAGATTGGTCAAGTGTACCATCTATATATAATTTTAATGATGTTTCATTTCCATATAAAAAAAATGTTCCTGCAACGTGATGCCATTCTCCATCTGTTACAGTAGATGTTGAATTTATAAATTGTCCTCCAGCACCAAGCATAATTCCACCATTAACATTTAATAACAACCCGAATCCAGCTTCTCCATCTACAACTAATGTTTCAAAATTACCTGGATTTGCAATCGATTTCATCCAAAATTCAACGGTCAAATTAACTAAAAACGAAAGCTCAGATACATCAGGTAATTGAACATAATCATTAACGCCATCAAAATTTAAATGTGTCGATGGGTCTACAGTTACAAAAGTTTTAAACCACAAATCATATGCACCAAAAGGAAAATTATTATTGTAAATAACACCGTTTGGGTAAGGGCCTGTATTTCCTCCAACACCTTGAGTTCCAACATTACCAGAGAATTGTAAATCTATGGTGTATGTGCTTCCAGCTATAACAGGAACATTTTCAGAAAGAGGTATAACCACTTCTTGATACCCAAATGAATCTCCTACTGTTAAAACCTCTATGGTGGTTGTATTTAAAACAGTACCTGAATATCCATCACCAGACAATATCCTCAACTGTAAGTCACCAGGTGTAAAGTTGTCTGAAAAATCTCCTAACCTAATGTTAATCTGAGATAAATCCCCAGTAATACCAGCTGTAAATGACTGACCAACACTGTTGTTGGAACTTACAGTAAAAGTACCACCTCCTATGCTTTCTGGAGCATTGGATTGATCTAATATTTGTGAAAAAGAGGTAAGCGCCATAAATAGCATACCCATAAAAAAGTAAAGTTTTCGATTCATAATTTTATATTTAATTATTTATGAAGCAAAATTACTTTGTCAAACATCATTCTAATAACCCATTCAGACAAATCAATAGCCCATTCGGACATATTTCAACTTATGGTACAATAAGTTAGCTTGCAGGGCTATCAGGGCGATAAGCGGAAGGGAGCTTTCCGTATTTTTTCTTGAATGTGGCAGTAAATTTACTAGGACTATCATAGCCTACTTGATTGCTAATATGCTTAATTTGAAGTTCTGTTGTTAAAAGAAGCTGCATTGCCAACTGCATTTTTTTATCGATTATATACTGTAAAATAGTATTTCCGTACACAGATTTAAAGTCCATTTTTAGTTTGGTAGATGATATATTCAGTTTTTTAGCGAGAGCTTCAATCCCTATAAAAGGTGCTGACAAATTAGCGGCTATCATACTCTCGCATTTTGCTATTAATTTGTAATCTATTACGCCTTTCTCTTGATAGGTTTCATGTCGTAAATCGGCAAATACATTTTTAAAAAAAGAGGAAATCAAGCTTAAGCTTTGTGTTTTTAATATAGTTTCACTAAACACATCGTCATTAAACGTTTTGAATGTGTGTAAAATTTCACGAGCCAAGGTGGCTACATTTGGTACTATATCCTGGTAGGAAATAAATCCTTTATCGGAATCTAAAAACTTTTTAAATGGAATTTCAGCATCCAGCTTATCAAGTGGTATGTGTTTTTCTAACCAGGCTGGACTGATGTAGAAAATATAAAATTCGCATTTAGAACCTTTATAAAAACTAGCTCCAACATCGGTACCTGGCTTTTTGAAACCCCAGAATTTATTAAAGAATGGCACCTTGTCTATAAATGTGTTTAGAAGTTTAACTTCACTTTCAAAAATTGTAAAGGTGATTGTATAGTGCTCACTTGGTATATCTTTGGCATAATCTGATTTTATTATAGTATTATGTTTAAAGTTTATATTTGTAATGGTAAGCCACAATCCTTCATCGATTTCTCGATAGTGCATTTCTCCTTTAATGAAAGGATTATTTCTATAAACGACTTGGTCTTCGATTATGTGTTTGCTACCTGGCGATTTTATAGTTGACTCTATAAATAATTCAGGCGTATTAGCTAAAAATGGAAATTCAAAAAAACCATTATTAAAAAAATTTAAGTTGGGCTTTATAAACTGGTACCATTGGGATAGCTTCATACTCTGACTTTGATAATATTTAACTTAACGGTATTTTCTTATAGATAATTTGAGTAGTTAAACAATAATACAAATTAAAGATGAATGTTTGTAGAAAATTGCAAACTATTCATCAAGTGCCATAGTCTACAGAATAAATGTTTTATTTTTAATTATGAGGAAATAAGATAAAATGAAGTTGAATTATGATTGATTTAAATATGTTTCTTGCTTTCTAAAGATAGATTCAAATTTTAGCGCTTTTGTCTTTCCATATATATTTTCATAAAAATATGTGACGCCATATTGCGAGCGTTATTTTTGGCACGATTGGCTTTTTCGCCAGTAAAATTTTCATTCACTGTTTCAAACCACAGATTGAGCCAAATGCCAAAATGCTTTTGTTCTATGCTTTCATTAAAATTTTGATCGACTTCAATATGAGCCTTTTTGGGATTACCTTTGTATTTATTTTTAAAAAATAAATTGGTTTCCCAAAAATCAGTGAGCTTTTTGAGATGTTCGTCCCAATCTTGAACGCTCTCATTAAAAAAATGACCAATCTCTTTATTTTGACGAACTTTATTATAGAAGTCATTGACTAATTTAGTCACGTCTTCTCTATTCTGTAAATCCTCATCAATCATGATGACCGTTTCAAGTTGAAGATATAAAAAACTTAGCTATTTGATATTCTAAAGACCCATAAATATTCTTTATTAAAAAAAGTTTTTAGAAAACATTCCTAAATTTAAATATCAGTAAACTTATTGCCATCCACCACCTAAACTTCTGTATAGCTCAACAATAGCACTGAATTTATTAAATTTTATTTGAGTAACTTCAAGCTCTGAAGCTAAGGTATTTTCTTGAGCATTCAAGACTTCAAGATAATTTGCTAAACCGTTGTTTAACAATTCTTGCGAGTCTTCTAAGGCTTTTTCATAAGCTTGATACTCTTTAGTTTTTGACTCTATTCTTTGAATAGCGTTTTGGTAATTCAGCATGGCATCAGAAACTTCTTTGCTGGCTGTTAGCAAAGTTTTCTCAAAACTCAAAAGAGCTTGTTCCTTTTGGCTCAATGCTACTTCATAGTCCGTCCTAATTTGTCTTCTGTTAAAAATAGGTTGAGTAAATCCTCCTATTATAGTTGAAAACAAAGAATTAGATGAAATAAAGTTGTCAAAATCTAAACTTTGAAAACCACCCGTAGCAGAAATAGTTATAGAAGGATAAAATCTACTTTTGGCAACATTTGTCAGTTCAAAAGCATTTATCAAGTTGTATTCTGCAGCAATCACATCTGGTCTATTTTCTAATAAGTCTGAAGCTACACCAGTAGCCAATTCTTGATTGATTTCTTGATTTGAAAAATCACTTCTTTTAAATTCACCTGGTGATTGTCCTTTCAAAATTGAAAGCGTATTTTCTAACAGTTTTATGTTATTTTTTAAATCAAGTAAAAGAGCTTCAGCATTAAAAACCAATGCTTCTGTTTGGTTTACAGCAACAGAAGTTACATTGCCAGCTTCTTTTAATGCCTTAGTTGTTTCAAGACTCTTTCGCCTATTTTCCAAAGTTTTTTCAGTTATTCTTACCTGTTCGTCTAAGGCCAAAATCTGATAATAACCTGTCACTATTCTAGAAATTAAATCAGTTTTCACCGCTTTATGAACAGCTTGAGACTGCATAAAACTAGCCTGAGCTGCTCTTTTATTGCTTCTTATTTTGCCCCAAATATCAGCTTCCCAAGACAAGGCACCACTGAGTTCATACTGATCTATTGATGAAAAGAAACCACCAAATTGTGAATTTTTAGAGAATTCCTGATGAGTAAAATTACCATTGACATTCACACTAGGATAATATCCAGCTTTACCTTGTTTATAATAAGAATTTGCAGCCATAATTTGTTGCAAAGCTATCCTTATATCTTGATTGTTTTCTAGAGCTTCTTCAATGTGATTTTGAAGTATTGGATCAGTAAACATTTCTTTCCAACTGACTTTAGAAACTGGAATAGAATCTTTTGGAAGTTGATCTGTTCTATAGCTTACAGATTCAATTTGTTCTTCAGGTCGTTTATAGTCTTTTGCTACAAAACATGATTGCAGTGAAGACAAACAAATAATTACGAGAATGGATTTTATACTATATTTCATGATCTATAAGATTCTTTTAGATTAGCTTGAGCTTTTCTGACTCTCTCTCTACTGGATGGACTAACTTTTTCTTGCAACCATTGAAAAACCACAAACAGAACTGGTATGACAAAAATTCCAATAACAGTTCCAACAAATAAACCACCTGCGGCTCCTGTTCCAATTGAATTATTTCCTTCAGCACCTACACCGCCAGCAAAAACTAATGGGAGCAATCCTATGATGAAAGCAAAAGATGTCATCAAGATAGGTCTCAACCTTACTTTGGCTGCGTTTAGTGCTGCATCGTAAAGGCTAAAACCAGCGTTACGTCTTTGTATGGCAAATTCTACTATCAAAATGGCATTTTTTGCTAGTAATCCAACAAGCATAATAAGGGCAATTTGGAAATAAATATTGTTTTCTAATCCAGCTAAATTTGTGCTCCAAAATGCTCCTGCAACTCCTATAGGTAAAGATAAGATAACGGCAAACGGGAGAAGATAACTTTCATATTGTGCAGAAAGAAAGAAAAAAACAAATAGAATACTTAAAGCAAATATTACAACAGATTGACCACTTGCATTTATTTCTTCACGCGTAATCCCTGAGAAAGCGATATCGTAGTCATTACCTAATTGTTTTTCTGCTAAATCCCTGATTGATTGAATAGCATCTCCAGAGCTATAGCCAGGTGCTGAACTTCCATTTATAGTCACAGCATTATAAAGATTAAATCTCTTGATACTCTGTGGTCCATAAACTCTTTCTAAATTTACAAATTCTGAAACTGGCGAATTTTCTCCTGATGGGAGTCTCATAAAAATACTATTTAGGCTTTCTACATCTTCACGATCTTCTGGCAATGCTTGAACAAAAACCCTATACTGTTTTCCAAACCTAGAGAAATTAGAGACAAAGAATCCACCTAAATAAGATTGCATAGTAGATAAAACATCATTTACAGTTAAACCACTAGCTTTAATTTTAGGCACATTTAAATCCATTTTAAATTGTGGAAATTCTGAACTAAACGAACTATTGGCATAAGCTATTGATGGAGATTGAAATAATCCACCGACAAATCTTTTGGCCGTTTCATCTAATTCTTTTAATGACCCCGAAGATTTATCTACAAGTTGCATTTCAAAACCATCTGCTGCACCATATCCGGGAACACTAGGTGGCATAAAATATATAATCTGTGCATCTGCTATGTCAGAAGTAGTTTGATTTAACTTCCTTATTATAGCGTTGATTTGGGTGTCTTCGGTTGTTCTTTGTTCCCATTTATCTAAAACGATAAATCCAATAGCGTATGGACTACCTGCACCAGAGAAGAAGTTAATACCTGAAACAAAAGATCCTGTTTTTACACCTTTTATTTTTTTAATTCGATCGTAAACTTCTTCTGTCACCTGAAAAGTTCTATCTAATGAAGCTCCAGAAGGCAGTGCCATGTTAACAAAAATAACACCTCTATCTTCAGATGGAACAAATCCTGTTGGCGTAATTTTATTAGCAAAATATATAGCAGCACCTGCTATTAAAATAATAAGTAAAGTAACCCATTTTTGTCTTACCAAAAACTTTAATGAACTCACATATTTGTTTCTTACGGCATTAAAACCTGCATTAAAAGCATTGTAAAATCGCTGTAAAAGGTTTGTTTTCTTATTTTTTTTAGGAGGTTTTAAAAATAAAGCACATAATGCTGGACTTAAGGTCAAAGCATTTACAGCTGAAATAATTATGGCTACAATTAATGTAACACCAAATTGTTCATAAAACACCCCAGCAGGTCCTTGAATAAACGTAATTGGAATAAAAACGGCTGACATAACAAGTGTTATAGAAACAATTGCACCACTAATTTCGCTCATAGCAGATAATGATGCTTCTTTAGCACTTTCAACTCCACCTTCTAATTTTGCATATACTGCTTCAACAACCACAATGGCATCGTCCACCACAATTCCAATGGCTAAAAGAAGAGCAAAAAGCGTCAGTAAATTGATAGAATAGCCAAATATATTTAAGAAAAAGAAAGTTCCTACTATGGATACTGGAACAGCTATGGCAGGAATCAAAGTAGATTTAAGATCTTGTAGAAATATAAAAACCACAAAGAATACAAGTATAAAGGCTTCAAAGAGAGTTCTAAGTAATTTATCTAATGATGCGGTTAAAAAATCATTTGAATCAAAGTTGACAATAAATTCTAAACCCTTAGGAAAATCCTCTTTCAACTCATCCATTTTAGCATATATATTTTCGATAACCTCTTGTGCATTGGAGCCTGGAGTTTGAAAAATACCAAAGTTGACACTTGGATGACCATTACTTCTAGATAAAATGTTATAAGAAAAAGCGTCCAATTCTACTTTTGCTACATCTTTCAATCTAAGAAATTGATTGTTATCTAATGTTTTTAAGATGATATTTCCGTACTCTTCGGCCGTTTTAAGTCGTCCTTTGTAAGTGATTACATATTCAAAGGCTTTTCCTGCATTTTGTCCTATAGCACCTGCTGCTGCTTCTTGACTTTGCTCTGTTATAGCTGCGATTACTTCAGAAGAATTTATACTGTAGCCCGCCATTTTGTCTGGGTCTAACCAAACTCGCATAGAGTAGTCTTTTCCACCAAATACATCAACATTAGCTACTCCATTGATTCGTTGTAATTCTGGGCGTATATTTATATTGAGATAATTTTGAATAAAAGTATCAGAATAATCCTCACTTGTTGAATATATACCCGCATAAAGTAGAGCTGAGTTTTGCTGTTTTTCTGTAATAACTCCATTTCTTATCACTTCACTTGGAAGCACAGCATTAGCTCTTGCTACTCTGTTTTGAACATTCACAGCAGCAATATCAGCATCGTATCCTTTTTCAAAAAATACAGTTATTGTTGCACTTCCATCATTACTCGCAGATGAGGTAATGTATGTCATACCTTCCACACCATTGATTTCTTCTTCTATAGGTGTTATAACACTCTCTAAAATAGTCTTGGCATTGGCTCCAGGAAAACTTGTAGTAACTCTGACTGTTGGTGGTGCTATATCAGGATATTGGGTTACTGGCAATTGTTCTATCCCAAGAATCCCTAGCATCACGATTATAATTGAAACTACAGTTGATAAAACTGGTCTTTCTATAAATGTTTTTAGCATGATATATATTATTTAAAAACTTTATCAAATGAATTTACAATCGAATCCATTGTTGAAGAAATAGGTTTTATCTTAACCCCGTCATTAATTTTATTAGCACCTCTTGCAACAATTTTATCTCCTTTACTTAGACCGGATTTAACAATATAATAAGGGTCAGCTCTGACTACATCAATCACTTTTTCAGTAACAGTAGAGTCTGATTCGTTAAATTTAAAAACAAATTCTTTACCTTGTCGGGAGTAAGTAGATACTCTAGGAACAACAAGAGCATTTTTGGTGTCGTTTGGAATTTTTATTCTACCAGTCAAACCATCTTTTAGAATAAATTCAGGATTATCAAAAGTAGCTCTAAACCTAACTGTTCCTGTCTCGCGATTCACTTGACTAGAAATACTTGTGATTTTTCCTTTTTTGTTGTATTCTTTTCCATTAGACATAATTAAAGTAACCTCTGGAAATGATGATTCTAAATTGGTTTTTGATTTTGTATCGGCATTAAACTGATTGACCATATTCAGAAAATCCTTTTCATTAACCGAAAAATAAGCAAAGACTTTATCGGTTTTTACCACTCTTGTTAGAGGAGTGATGTCATTAGGGTTTATCAGTGCACCTTCTCTGTAATTTATGGTGCCTACATATCCATCAACAGGACTTTTGATTGTAGCATAATTTACATTTGCAGTAATACTTTTTAAATCGCTTTTTGCGGTTTCTAATTGAGCCTTAGCAGTTTCCAATTGTTTTGGACTTACAATTTCTTTTTCTACCAAAGGTTTTAGCTTTTCTACTTCAATTTGAGCAGCATTTACCCTAGCTCTAGCCGCTGATGCATTTCCACTCAAACTTTCAGTTTCAAGTTTGAACAAAATCTCTCCTTTTTTAACTGCAGCACCTTCTTCAACAACAACTTCTGTCATATATCCAGACACTTTTGACCTAATGTCACTACTCACAACCCCTTCAATCTGTGTAGGATATTCAGCAAAAGTTGTAATATCTTTAGTCTCTACCTCTATAATTGGTAGATTAGGTGGTGGTGGTGCTTGCCTTTTGGGTTTATTTTGGCAGGCACTTACAATGATTGCTAAGAAAGATAAAAGAACGATTAATTTATTTTTCATGATGTTCTAGATTATAACTTGTTTGTTTGAGTTTATTTATAGTTTTAATGATATTTTCTTTTTCGGTTTTCAAATGATTTTCTACTATTGAAACGCCACCTTGACTCATATCCTGTTCTTTTTTATATTCAATAACTTTGGTGAGCATTGCAATCTCCCTTTTTATTTTAATCAAGTGAAGTTCTAAAGTTTTCCTCAAATAATCGCATTTAGTTTTAAAGTAGCGTTTTCTGTTATCTTCTTTATAGATATAATCTACGCGTCCTTCATCTATCAAGTAATTTAATTGACAAGAGACAGAACTTTTACTAGCATTTGTGAAATTAATCAACTCCTCAAAAGTTATATATTTTTCTCTTGAAAGAATAAGTAATGAATATATTTTTGCCGCTAAGGGTGGCAAATTATATTCAACTTCAAAATGCGAAGTCAACTCTTCTATCAAGGTATTACCTTTGTTCAAAACAGTAAAATTAATTTTGAGTGGCAAATATAATTTTAGTTCGGTTTCAAACGAACAAGCTTATCATAAATTAATGTTAACACACTTTATTTTAATCTTTACTTAAGAAATGTTGGGCATTTCTTTACTTCGTTTTAAAAATAATTTTAACTTAAACCATAAAATGCATTCTCAAATACAATTTTGTTTTTGATGAAAGTGTATAATTAAACTCTATACTTAAATACGTTTTCATAACTAAATATTATTTTTATTTATTCTAAATAAACTTTTAAAATCAAAAGTTTCGATTTATTTTTGTCGCTCTTAATTTGATTAAATCTAAATAAAAGCCAATGCACAAGTTTATTTTCACTCTCTTATCATTATTAATAGCAAGTTTTGTTTTTGCACAAGACAAAAAACAACAAAAAACAGTTAAATATGACTCTATAGAAAATCTAAATGAAGTTATAATCACCGCTAGTAAACTTCTCGGCGGTAAATTTGAAGCCAAAAACAGAACGGGTTCGGCTTACTATTTGTCTTCTAAAGACATTGAAAAGCACAATTATTTTGATATCACCAGAGTTATGGCTGAAGTACCAGGCGTCAATATTTATGAAGAAGATGGCTTTGGACTAAGACCAAATATCAGTTTAAGAGGAACTTCACCCGAAAGATCTTCAAAAATCACATTAATGGAAGATGGCGTTTTGGCTGCACCTGCTCCCTATTCTGCTCCTGCAGCCTATTATTTTCCAAATGTAGCCCGAATGCAAGCTGTAGAAGTCTTAAAAGGAAGCAGCCAAATACAATATGGACCATTTACCACTGGTGGTGCCATTAATTTTGTGTCAACCGAAATTCCTAATTCATTTCAAGGTGAAATAAAATCTAACTATGGCTCTTTTGGAACTACTAATACCCTTGCCAGATTTGGCGACTCTTATCAAAACATTGGCTATTCCATTGAATATATGAAAAATAAATCTGATGGTTTTAAAGATTTAGACGGTCCTGGAGGAACTGGTTTTGACAGAAATGATATTGTTGGAAAAATTAGAATCAATACCAACCCTGATGCCAAAATTTATCAATCTTTAGAATTAAAACTTCAATACAGCGACGAAGACTCTGATGAAACCTACCTCGGTCTAACTCAAGAAGATTTTGATAAAACACCATTTAGAAGATATGCAGGAAGTCAAGTTGACAATATGCGAACTTTTCACAGACAAGTGATGCTAACCCATATGGCAGAGTTTACTAAAAATATAGTGTTAACCACAACTTTCTACAACAACGAATTTGATCGTAATTGGTTCAAACTTGATCGTGTGGTTAGTGGCGTTAATACAGTTGGAATTTCAGATTTATTAGAAAATCCCAATGATTTTCCACAAGCTTTTTCTTATATCACAGGAAGTGATTCGCCTGATGATGCTTTAAGGGTAAAAAATAATAACCGCGAATATTATTCTCGTGGTATTCAAACTAAATTTGATTATCATTTTACAACAGGTCAAGTATTTCACGACATTGAAGTTGGATTTCGTTATCACAGTGATGAAGAAGACCGCTTTCAGTGGTTTGATGATTTTAGGATGGAAAATGGTGTAATGCAACTTACAAACTCAGGTACGCCTGGCACAGAAAGCAATAGAATCTCTGGTGCAGATGCTGTTTCAGCTCACCTGCTTTACAAATTAAAAATTGATAAATTAACGCTTACACCGGGTTTACGTTATGAAAATGTAGAATTGACCAGAGAGAATTTTGGCACATCTGATGTTACACGAGAAGGAACAAACTTGAATATAACTGAAAACAACTTCGATCAATTTATTCCTGGTATTGGTGCTAATTATAAATTTAACAATAACTTTTCTGCTTTTGTAGGCTTACACAAAGGTTTTGCTCCTGCTGGTTTTGTAGAAAATCAAAATCCAGAAGAAAGCTTAAATTTCGAAATAGGAACACGTTTTGATTACAAAGGATTGAGTGGTGAAATCATAGGATTTTATAACGATTACAGCAATATGCTTGGAAGCGATTTAGCGGCTACTGGTGGCGTAGATGGCAACTTAGACTTATTTAATGCTGGCGAAGTTGATGTGAAAGGTATTGAATTTCAATTGACCTACGACCTCTTAAAAAATACTCAGCACAGTTTACCTATCAACTTCAATTACACCTATACAGATACCGAGTTCAAAACAGCATTTAGCTCACCTGTAGGCATTTGGGGCGATGTAGAAGTTGGAGATGAATTGCCTTACATTCCAAAACATCAATTCAACTTAGGTGTTGGTTATGGCTTTGAACGTTTTGAGTTTAACCTCAACACAAGATATAGAGATGAATTCAGAACCCAAGCTGGTGTAGGCTCTATTCCTTTAGAAAACAAAGTAGAATCTTTATTTTTGGTTGACGCATCAGTCTCTTACCAATTAAACTCACAGTTAAAACTGAGCACTAATGTTATTAATTTATTTGACAATGAATACCTCGCTGCAAGAGTTCCAGCAGGTTTAAGACCAGGTCATCCCTTTGGAATTTATGCTGGTTTTCATTTAAAATTTTAAAATGTAGTCATAATACAACTGAACATCATTTTTGAAGAAAAATAAGCGACTTGATTGAATAATGAAGTCGCTTTTTGGTGTATTATCACCAAGGGATTTAAATCCCTTGAAATGTTCTAACAATGCCGAATATTTTTTGATAGTAGAGAAGCACAAATGCTTCTGCAGAATCATTTAATACTAAGATAAAGGCTTTTAGAAGTCAATTTAGAGATGTAAGATCAGTAGCTTTTTTTTTGTTCAAATTATCAAAAATTTATGCATGAAATTTTTAATCCCATAACTTTTTTGCTTGACTCATAATTTGTTTTAAATTATAAATAGTTACAAATATTTTAGTTAAACTTAATTTTTAAAATCATTTGAAATCTTATATTTTAAACTGTGTAAATTCAAAAGGTTTAAAGATATATAAAATTAATCTCGTAATCGAGTGTCAAGGCTTATTAACATTTGAAGTGTTTGAAATCAAATTTATAATAATAAACAGTTTATTTTTCATTAATCACATTAAATTTTAACATATTAAAGCTACTAAATCAAAATCAACCCACCGCAAAATCATCCACGTCGATATGGATGCTTTTTATGCTTCCGTAGAGCAAATGGATAAGCCTGAATTACAAGGCAAAGCCATTGCCGTTGGTGGCAGTTCAAAACGTGGTGTTGTAGTGGCAGCAAGCTATGAAGCTCGGAAGTTTGGTGTAAAAAGTGCGATGAGTAGTTATAAAGCGGCTCAGCTTTGTCCGGACTTGATTTTTGTCAAACCGCGATTTGATCGCTACAAAGAAATATCTCAACGCATCCGAAAAATATTTTTTGAATATACTGATTTGGTTGAGCCACTATCTTTAGACGAAGCTTACTTGGATGTAACCCAAAACAAAAAAGGTCAACCCAGTGCGACAAAAATAGCTGAAGAAATACGCCAAAAAATTAAAAATCAAGTGGGTTTAAATGCATCAGCGGGTATTTCTATCAATAAATTTTTGGCAAAAGTGGCAAGCGATATCAACAAGCCTAATGGTCAAAAAACCATTCCACCTGAAGAGGTTGAGAAATTTATAGAACAATTAGAAATCAGACTATTTTACGGCGTAGGAAAAGTTACTCAAGAAAAAATGTATCGACTTGGTATTTTTACGGGTTTGGATTTAAAACTGAAATCACTTGAATTTCTAAAGGAGCATTTTGGCAAAAGTGGAAAGTATTATTATTTGGTGTCTCGTGGCATTCATCACAGTCCTGTAAAAGCAGAACGCACCAGAAAATCACTCGGTGCAGAACGTACCTTTAAAGACAACATAAGTTCTGAAGTTTTTTTAGAAGATAAGCTTCATTACATTGCAAAAGAAGTTAGTAAACGATTACAAAAACAAGATGTTGCTGGCAAAACCATTACATTAAAAATTAAATATTCTAATTTTGAAGTCCAAACTAGAAGTAAAACTTTAAAGTTGTATATTTCATCTGAAGAATTAATATATGAAGAAGCAAAAGCTCTACTCTATCAAAACAAACTGAAAGATTCTGTAAGGTTGATCGGTATTAGTCTTTCAAACCTTAATACAGAAAAAGAGAACAAAAACATAACAAAACCCATTTCAGCACAATTAAAATTTGAATTTTAAACCTATGGAAAAAACAATAGAAACAATCATAAAACCACCTCATCCTCATTTTGTTGGTGATGGATTTCGTGTGCATAATTTCATACCAAGCACTTATCCCTTAGATATGAAGCGTATGGATCCATTTATTTTGATGGATTACAACTCAAAATACTACTTTTCGCCAACAGAAACTCCACGTGGTGTTGGCGTACATCCGCATCGGGGTTTTGAAACGGTAACCATAGCTTATCAAGGAAAAATAGCCCATCACGATAGCAATGGTGGCGGAGGTGTAATTGAACAAGGTGACGTGCAGTGGATGACAGCTGGTTCTGGAGTTTTACATAAAGAATACCACGAAAAATCATTTAGTAAAAAAGGTGGCGATTTTCAAATGGTACAACTTTGGGTAAACTTGCCTGCTAAACACAAAATGACTTCACCAAAATATCAAGCCATTTCTAAAAATAACCTCTCAAAACATCAATTAGACGGTGATTCTGGATATATAGAAGTTATTGCTGGAAATTACAAAAACACCCAAGGAAAAGCCGATACTTTTTCAGAGATACATATGATGAATGCCAAGTTAAATGCAAACGGTTCAGCTGAATTTAGTTTTCCTGCTGAATTTAATACCTGTGTCCTGGTTGTAGAAGGTGAGATTGAAATTCAAAACCAAAAAATTTTAACCGATCACTTTGTGTTGTTTGAAAACAATGGTGAAGATTTTGAAATTAAGGCTGATAAAGATGCTGTGGCTTTAGTTTTAAGCGGTCAGCCCTTAAATGAACCTATTGCGGCTCAAGGCCCGTTTGTGATGAACACCAAAGCAGAAATTCATCAAGCCATCAAAGATTTTACAAATGGGAAATTTGGGCATTTAGAATAGAATATTGTTTGCTTTGAAATCATTTTTGTTATGATGGTAATTTTTTTAAGAATGATATCAATATATTGAAACTTTGCGAACTTAATTAACGTGAGTTCGATTTATAGAAAAATGTAAATCAGATGATTACATCTTTTTGTAAGCAAATTTTGTCATTTCGAACGAAGAATGAGGAGAAATCTCATCCTACCGAGATGTCTCGTCGCTCATGCTTCGCTCTTTCGACATAACAAATGATTAAATATCTGTATTTTATGAATATATTTTATTGGAATTTATATCAAACTCACGTTAATTAGTATAAGGTATTACAATAAAAAAAACCGCCTCAATTATGAGGCGGTTTATAGTTTAAAAAGATTATATAAAAGACTTATTTATTATCTTCGTTCATCTTATCTTTTAGAGCTTGTAATTGAGAGTTAGCATCACCTAAAGTAGCTTTTTTATCTTCATCTTTAGCTTTAGCTGCGGCTTCTTTTACAATTTTCTCTTCTTCTTTCTTGTGAATAGAAGTGTGAGAAGCCACAACACGTTTGAATTCTTTATTGAACTCTATGATGATAAACTCTGCTTCTTCACCTTTTTTCAACTTAGAACCATCTTCTTTTTCAAGGTGTCGATTAGGGACAAAAGCCGTTACATCTTCATTAAATTCGACGGTTGCTCCTTTGTCCACAATTTCTTTAATTTCGGCGGTGTGTTTAGTTCCTACTGCGAAATCTTTAGCGTATTTATCCCAAGGATTGGTTTTAGTTTGTTTGTGACCTAAACTTAATTTACGGGCTTCAACATCTAATTCTAGAACAACAACTTCTAGCTCATCTCCTACTTTACAGAATTCTGATGGGTGTTTAATTTTTTCTGTCCAAGATAGATCAGAAATATATATTAAACCATCAATACCTTCTTCAAGTTCTACAAAAACGCCAAAATTAGTAAAGTTTCTAACGGTTCCTTTATGCTTAGAACCAACTGGATATTTTGAAGTGATATCTGTCCAAGGATCTGGCGTCATTTGTTTAATACCAAGTGACATTTTACGCTCTTCTCTATCTAAAGATAAAATTTTTGCTTCAACTTCATCGCCGACTTTTACAAAATCTTGAGCTGATCGTAAATGTGTACTCCATGACATTTCAGAAACGTGAATTAGACCTTCAACGCCTTCTTCAACTTCTACAAAAGCTCCATAATCTGCAAGAACAGTTACTTTACCTTTAACAGTATCGCCAGGTTTTAGATTTTCATCAAGAGCTTCCCATGGATGTTTGCTCAACTGTTTTAAACCAAGTTGAATACGTGTTTTATCTTCGTCAAAGTCTAAAATTACAACGTTAAGTTTTTCATCAAGGTCTAATACTTCATTAGGATGATTGATTCTAGACCAAGATAAATCAGTGATATGAATTAATCCATCTACACCTCCAAGGTCAACAAATACACCATAAGATGTGATGTTTTTAACTACACCTTCTAAGACTTGACCTTTTTCTAACTGACCGATAATTTCTTTTTTCTGTTCTTCAATGTCAGCTTCGATAAGTGCTTTGTGAGAAACCACAATATTTTTGAACTCATGGTTGATTTTAACCACTTTAAATTCCATTTCTTTTCCAACGTAAGCATCGTAGTCTCTAATTGGTTTTACATCGATTTGAGATCCTGGTAAGAAAGCTTCAATACCGAACACATCGACAATCATACCGCCTTTGGTTCTACACTTAACGTGACCAGTAACAATTGTACCTTCATCGTGTGCTTTGTTAACTCGTTCCCAAGCTCTTATAACACGGGCTTTTCGGTGTGATAAAATCAATTGTCCTTCGGCATCTTCTCTGACATCAATAAGGACATCTACTGTATCGCCAACTTTAAGATCAGGGTTGTATCTGAATTCGTTTAAAGAGATAACGCCTTCGCTTTTGGCGTTAATATCTATGATAGCGTCTTCATCTGTGATGTTTATCACTTTACCTTGAACAACTTCGTTGTCTAAAGTTTCAACAAAGTTATCTTCAACAAGTTGTTCAAATTTTTCTAACTTTTCGTCATCAACTTCTTCGATTCCTTCTTCGTAGCGATGCCAATCAAAGTTTTCTAAAAATTCTTCAGGTTGGTCTTGTTGTGGGTTTGGTTTCACTTCTGCAACTTGTGTTTCTTCAGAAGTTGAAGCTTGATTTGCTTCTTTTTGTGTTTCTTCGGCAACTTGTGGTTGCACTTCGTTTTTTGTGTCTTCAGCCATTGCTGATTAAAATTTGTATTCTGCTCGATGTGGATTTATGCATTCAAACAGAAGTGTTTATACATTGATTTAAAAATATTTCCCGTTTAGAATCCACTTGCTCTAAAAGGGTTGCAAAAATACAATTATTTTTTTGAAAATCAATATATAATAAAAAAAGTAAATTTTATTAAGGAATTTAACTCTCTAAGTCTTCTTCTTCTCTGTTTTGAATATCAACTATACTTTCGTTAAAGTCTTCATCTTCGTAGTCGTCGATATCAAAATCGGCCATACTGACTTCAAGTTTAGTGCTGATTTTGACCAGATAGATAGTGTCTTCTGTGCGTACTTCAACCGCTTCTACACTTTCGTTTTTAGCGTTTTTAAATTTAATAATGTGCTTATCGTCATAACCATCAGGATATTTTTCGACTAACAACGAGAGTATTTCTGGGGTGAGTTTTTTATAGTCAACGATGATGCGTTTCATTACTTAAACTTTTGAACAAACATAATCAAAGGATTTTATTTTTAAAATTATTTCTCATTAATTTTAAATGTATTTTGAATAGTCACCAAGGTATCGCAATTTTTTATATTTAAAGCCAATTTATCTTCTTGATATTTTGATTCTATATAATAAAAATTACAAGGTTTTTTTCGTTGTTGACTTTTATTAAAGTTGACATTGCCGTCAGTTAAAAAAGATTGAATAAGCGAAGTATCTATGTTTTGTTGATGAAAAAAAAGCAAGGCTTTATCGTCAAAAACTCTTTGTTTTGTCCTTATGGTTTTTAGGACTCTATCTTCAGGTAAATAGTCAAAACTTACATCTTTTTTATCAAATATAATTTTGACAAACACAAGACCTATAGATAAACCAACGGCAAAGTATAAAATACGTTTTTTGAGACTCATAAATATTAAAATATCAGAAGATTAGGATCGCGGTAAGACAAATCAAACCAGTTAGCCACGGATTTACTTGTCAAAACGCCGTGGTAAAAATACAATCCATTTCTGAGACCAGAATCAAATCTTAAGGTATTTTCTATACCACCTTTTTCGCCGATATCTAAAAGATAAGGTGTAAACATATTGCTTATAGACACCGAAGATGTTCTGGCATATCGTGAAGGAATATTTGGAACGCCATAATGAATAACATCGTGTTTAACAACGACTGGATTTTCGTGAGATGTAACTTCAGAAGTTTCAACACAGCCACCCATATCAATGCTCACATCTATAATTACCGCTCCTTTTTTCATTTGTTTAACCATATTTTCAGCGACTAAAATGGGTGATCTGTTGACTCCTCTAACTGCACCGATCAGAACATCGGTGCGTTTTAAAGCTTTAATCAAATTTTTAGGTTGCAAAGTTGATGTATAAATTTGTTGATTTAGCTGGGTTTGAATACACCTTAATTTGGTCAACGAGCTATCAAAAACCTTGACGTTAGCCCCTAAACCTAAACTAGCTCGAGCCGCAAATTCTCCAACTGTGCCAGCCCCTAAAATAACGACTTCCGTTGGCGGAACACCACTAGTGTTGCCAAACATCAATCCGTTGCCGTATTTTGCACTCGACAGTATTTCGGAAGCGATGAGTATAGATGAAGTTCCAGCAATTTCACTTAGAGCTCTAACTGCTGGTGACCCGCCGTGTTCATCTTTTATAAATTCAAAAGCTAAAGCTGTAACACGTTTTTCGGCTAATTTTTGAAAATAAGATTTTTTTCGCATTTTCAATTGAAGAGCTGAAATCAGAATAGATTGAGGGTTCAATTTTTTAATTTCATCTAAACTTGGTGGCGATACTTTTAGAACGATTGGGCAGGCAAATATTTTATCCTTATCAGCACTTATTATACCACCAGCTTCACTATAATCACGGTCAGAAAATCCTGCATGCACGCCAGCATTTTTTTCGACATAAACTTTGTGCCCATTTGCAGCAAGTGCATGTATGGAATCGGGTGTTAAGCAAATGCGTTTTTCGCCGTCTGAAGTTTCTTTTGGTAAACCAATTAGCATTTCACTTTTGTTTTGAGAAATTTCGAGCATTTCTTCTTGTGGTATGAGTTCTTGCTGAGAAAATGGTGTTTGTAGTGTTTGCATTTTTAACTTGAATAATAAAATCTAATTTAGCAATTAAAATTTGATTAAGCATTTTAAATTTAAATTAAAATATTGATTTAAAATATTACTTTTGGCAAAAACAGTAATGTCAAAAAATTCTCCATTTCATTTTGAGGTATCTGAACGTAAGTTTTTACTCAGACTTTTTGATATTATAGTAGTTTGTCTAAACATTACAGCTCTTAATTATATTTTTGATAAAACTTATATTTATTTTGGCAAGGAGTTTTGGTTGTGGACTAGTGTTTACTGTGCATATTTTATGATATTTGCTACTGTATTTGAGCTATATGTTCTCAATAAAGCAGAGTCGAGATTTAAAGTCTTTAAAAATTTATTTTTAACATTAGGCATTACAACGCTATCGTTTTTATTTACGCCGTTTATTACGCCCGAACTTCCAGCTAATAGAATTTTAATTCTTCATCTTTTTGGAGGTAATCTTCTATTTTTAACGCTTTGGAGGTTTTCTTACATCACTTTTATCACTTCACCAAGATTTTACAAACGCATAATTTTTGTAGGAAATAATTATAATATTGACCAAATTGTTGACGAACTTAAAGTTTTTGATGCCAACCTTAAAATAATAGGCTACATAGATTCAAATGACAGTTCTATAAAATCTAAAACCATTTCAAGATATAGAATTGATGACATCAAAAATGTCATTAAAAAAGAAAATATAGGCGAAATTGTCGTTGCAAATTCTTACAAAGGTGTTGACCAAAATTTGTATCATAGTCTCACACCACTTTTAAAAGAAGGTATTCCTATAAGACCCTATTCAAGTGTTTATGAAACTATTACCAATAAAATACTGCTTAAAGATATAGAAAACGATTTTTATTGTTACTTCCCTTTTAGCAGAAGCAATCAAAATAAACTCTATCTATCTTTCAGTAGGTTAGTCGATATTTCTTTTAGCTCTATTGGATTATTATTTTTAGGAATATTGCTTCCATTTGTAGCACTAACCAATTTATTTTTTAACAAAGGTCCTTTATTTTATGCTCAAGTTAGAGTAGGAAAATCATCAAAACCATTTAAAATAGTTAAATTAAGAACTATGATTAGAAATGCTGAAAAAGGTGGTGCTCAATGGGCAAAAAAAAACGATTCAAGAATTACTCCATTTGGTAAAATTCTAAGAAAAACACGGATAGATGAATTGCCCCAATTCATAAATGTATTTAAAGGCGATATGGGGCTTATTGGTCCAAGACCCGAACGCCCTGAATTTGTTGAAGAATTAAAAGAAAAAATACCGTTTTATGAAACCAGATACATTATTAAACCAGGTTTAACTGGCTGGGCACAAGTCAATGCAAAGTATGCAAGTTCTGATGATGATACTTTAGAAAAATTGCAATATGACTTATTCTATATCAAAGAGAGAAGCGTTTTCTTAGATTTTAGAATTATTGTAAAAACCATCTCAACAATCATATTCTTTAGAGGTCAGTAGTTAAGATGATGTGAGAATTACAAATCATAAGTTCGATTAACCTTGATAACCATAACCTTTCAATTTTCTTTCGTCTGAACGCCAGTTTTTATCGATTTTGACATATAAATCTAAAAATATTTTCTTCCCAAAAAATCGCTCTAAATCTCTACGTGCTTCTCTACCGATTCGGTTTAAGGCTTTTCCTTGATGACCTATAATAATGCCTTTTTGAGTTTTACGCTCGACCATTATTGTCGTGTTGATATTGATGATATGATCTAATTCTTCAAAAGCTTCAGTTTGAACTTCTACACTATAGGGAATTTCTTTTTTGTAGTGCATCAGAATTTTTTCGCGTACAACTTCATTTACAAAAAAACGTTCAGGTTTATCTGTCAAACTGTCTTTTGGGTAAAAAGCTGGTGATTCAGGTAATTTCTCTACAATTTTTTTAAAAACTTCTTCAATCCCAAAATTATTTAGAGCCGAAATGGCATAAATTTCTGCATGGGGCAACTTAGCTGACCAATCTTCAAGAGATTGTGCTACAAGTTCTTCAGTGCTTTTATCAATTTTGTTGAGCAAAAGCAAAAGAGGTTTGTCAGTGTTTTGAATTTGATGAAAAATCTCATCATTTTTTGGCGATTTCTCTCCTATTTCAATCATATAAATCAATATATCTGCGTCATCTATAGCAGATGTAACAAACTTCATCATTGCATCTTGCAGTTTGTATGCGGGCTTGATGATGCCTGGCGTGTCACTGAAAATGGCTTGAAAATTATCACCATTGACAATCCCCAATATACGATGTCGTGTTGTTTGTGCTTTTGAAGTTATGATTGACAATTGTTCACCTACAAAGGCATTCATCAATGTTGATTTGCCAACGTTTGGGTTACCAATAATATTTATAAAGCCAGCTTTATGTTTAGTCATGCTTAAGATTGAGGACCGTAAATTTTTTCGAATAAGTCTTTGTATAACTCTTTAATTTCTTTTCGTTTTAGTTTTAAGGTTGGTGTAAGATGACCTGCTTCAATACTCCATTCGTCTTTTGTAAGTTCAAAACGCTTAATTTTTTCCCATTTACCAAAACCTTGGTTGTAAAAGTCAATTTCTTCTTGGTATCTATCAATCACTTTTTGATGTTTTATGAGTTCTGATCGGTCTTTATAGTCAATATGTTTGCGTTTTGCCCATTCTTCAAGAAATTCAAAATTAGGTTGGATAAAAGCTGCTGGCATTTTTTGACCTTCACCAACAACCATAATTTGCTCTATAAAGCGAGATTGTTTTACCTTATTTTCAATGATTTGTGGTGCTATGTATTTACCGCCAGAAGTTTTAAACATCTCTTTTTTACGATCGGTTATTTTTAAAAACCCTTCGGTGTCTATCTCGCCAATATCTCCTGTATGAAAATATCCGTTTTTTAATACCTCTTTTGTTTTTTCAGGGTCTTTGTAGTAGCCTAGCATAACTTGTGGTCCTTTGACTAATATTTCGCCGTCGTCAGCAATTTTAACTTCGGTTTCTGGGATAGGTTTGCCAACCGTTCCAATCTTGAAGCCTCTATTGCGTTGGTCATTTACAGCTATAACTGGTGAGGTTTCTGTCAATCCATAACCTTCCATCACTTTGATACCAGCCGCATTAAAAATTCTAGCTAATCTTGGCTGAAGTGCAGCACTTCCTGATGCTACCACTTCAAGATTACCGCCAAGAGCCTCTTCCCATTTACTAAAAATAAGTTTTCTAGCCAGAGATAATTTTACTTCATACCACCAACCATTGGCTTTGTAAGGTTCGTATTTTAAACCAAGGTCAACTGCCCAAAAGAATAGGGCTTTTTTGATTCCGCTTAATTCTGTACCTGTGGCTATAATTTTATCGTAAACTTTTTCGAGCACTCGCGGAACAGCTGACATTACTTCGGGTTTAACTTCTTTGAGGTTTTCACTTATGGTATCTAAAGACTCTGCAAAATATATACTTACGCCACTGTATTGATACATATATAGCAACATTCTTTCATAAACGTGGCAAGCTGGCAAAAAACTTAATGCCTTAGCATTTCCGTAATCTAAAGGTAATCTAGTTGCACTGTTTATGGCATTACTGGAGATATTTTTATGAGATAACATCACGCCTTTGGGTCGTCCTGTAGTGCCAGAGGTGTAAATCAGCGTAGCTAAATCGTTTTCGTTTACGGCATCCATTCTTTTTTGAACCTCATCTTGAAGCGATTCGTCTTGCCCTAAGTCTAAAACTTCTTGCCAATTTTGTGCTGAACTTATTTCGTCAAAAGTATAAACGGTTTTTAAAGATTTGACCTCATCTTTTATTTTCAAAACTTTTTGTAGAACATCATTATCAGAAACAAAACAGTGTGTAGATTCGCTATGGTTTAGCACGTAAGCATATTCGTCTTCTGAAATATTTGGATATATTGGGACATTTTGTGCCCCGATTTGCATCACGCCAATATCAACTATATTCCATTCTGTTCTGTTATTGGTTGAAATAACAGCAATTTTATCATTAGGTTTGACACCAAGTTTTATCAAACCTCTACTCAGTGCATTGGCTTTATCGATATAGTCTTGCGTTGAAAGTGACTTCCATTCACCATTATATTTAGTGACTAAGGCTTTTTTTAAAGGGTAATTTTCAAGTTGATAATAAGGGAAATCAAAAAGGCGTTTAAGAGCTTTCATTTTTAATTCAATTTAATTAGGATATGCAAAATATAAATTTTATTAATAAAAAACTAATTTTTATTTAACATAAATAAGAAAGTGTCAAATTTTTTATAAATCTATAATTTGATCAGTAAAACTCAAATCGGTATTGATGATTTTCTATCTAAAATGGTATTGAAGTGCAGTCCAAATGTTAAATTCAGCGAGTAAAATGTAATTTTCTATTTCGTTTATCGATTTGTTTTCAAAAAGTTTTTGATCGTTTTATGTTTTCAAACATTGTTTTTTTGATAATGGTAAAGCGATAGTTTTTTAAACGGTCTTAATGATTTTTAGACTTAGATTATATCGTATCAACCGACAATTTTTTTTAGCCGATACATTTGGTTTATCTCATCTAAACCAAGCGTGAAACCATGATCCAAATACGTATATTTGTACAGACGTTTGGGTGTTTTTTGATACCAAACAATAATTTGTTTTAATATTATGTCGAACTGGTTGAGCCTTTTCCGATGGTCAAATTTGATTATTATTCTTATAAGCCATTTTCTGTTGAGATATTCGTTTTTAAAACGTTTTGAAATAAACTCAATTTTAAATCTTTTTGATTTTTCTTTAGTGAGTTTTAGTATAATTTTGATTGCTGCAGCTGGCAATGTCATTAACGACATATTTGATATTAAAACCGACTTTGTCAATAAACGCCAAAGACCACTGGCACAAAAAAAGATTGGAGTTTCACAAGCCTATTCAATTTATGTGATATTAAATTTGATAGCCATTGTCATTTGTCTTTATATCAGCTATAATTTGCAACGATGGGCTCTTGTTGGAGTAGAAGTTTTAGTTATTATTTTATTGTATTTGTATGCTAAATTTTTAAAAGCTGTTCCAATCTTAGGTAATGTTTTGGTAAGTTTATTAGTCAGTTTATCATTTGTTTTAGTGCTTTATTTTGATGTGAATATAAGTATTTTGCTTGATCAAAAGATTTTTAAATGGATTTTATTTTATAGTGTATTTGCATTTTGGACTAACCTTAACCGCGAATGGATAAAAGATATCATCGATATCAAAGGAGATTATGCACAAAAGATTTCAACCTTACCTATACTAATAGGAAAATCAAGAATGAATACATTGATTTTTATTTCCACACTGTTTCTCATCCTGACCTTACTTTTGGGTGTTAAAGTTTATTTGAAAGCAAATCTTTTCTTTGTATTATATTTTATATTTGGAGTGTGCATACCGTTGGCAATTGTAATGTATAAAATTTGGAACGATGAAAATCACATCAGTTATAAAAAGCTCAGCCTAATTTATAAATTCACTATGCTAATTGGGGTTTGCAGTTTAATATTATTTAAAATATGAAACATTTAAACCAACATAAATTCATTCTTGCTTCAGGCTCGCCACGACGACAACAATTTTTAAAAGATTTGAATATTCCTTTTGAAATACGCTTAAAAGCTATTGAAGAAAATTTTCCTGACACACTCTACAAAGAAGAAATTCCAGAATATTTAGCCAAATTGAAAGCGAATGCCTATGATGACTTAGCATCAAATGAGATTCTAATAACAGGCGATACCATTGTTTGGCATAATGAAAAAGCCCTAAACAAAGCAGAAGATAAGCAAGAAGCCTTTGACATGATATCATCTTTGCAAAACTCATGGCATCACGTTATCAGTGCATTTTGTTTAAAAACTAACGACAGATTAGTCGTAAAAAGTGAAGTGACCAAAGTGTTTTTTGACACTTTAGATGATAAGGATATTTGGTATTATGTCAACAACTACAAACCCTTTGATAAAGCTGGGGCTTATGGCATTCAAGAGTGGATTGGACAAATAGGCATTTCAAAAATTAAAGGTTCTTATTTTAATGTCATGGGATTCCCAACGCATTTATTTTATCAAACCCTAAAAGAATTTATAAGATGAAGTTTCTATTAAAAATTACTGCTTTCATTTTTTTACTTTTGTCATGTCAGCAAAATCAAACTGAAAAACAACAGGAAGCACCGACAAATCCCAAAGCTTATTCATATCTCAATTTGAGTGACAAATTTAAATCTCACTGGTTTGATGGCAAAGCCGAAGTCGCTAGTTATAACTTGACCCAAATGCGCTATGGCGAACCTCGTCAAGGCTCAGCGGTGTTGATTTTTGTAAAGGAACCTTTTTTGCCCCAAGCTCAAGTCAAAGCCAACACAGCCACAGATAAAACTGTAGATGTGATGAAACTGAATTATACTAAAAAGTTTAATACTGGAATTTATCCTTACAGCATCATGCAATCCGTCTTTTTACCTTTAACGACTCAGCCACATGCTATAAAAGTTACTGCTTCAACCCAAGAATGGTGTGGACAAACCTATATGCAACTCAACAATAGAGAACAATTTGACATTAAAATGCATTCTTATTTTGAAGGTGAAGCTGACCAAGAACTAAAACTTGACAAACATCTTTTAGAAAACGAAATATGGGTTAAATTGAGAATAAACCCAACAGATATTCCAAAAGGCAAATTAAAAATCATTCCAGATTTTTCTTTCTTTAGATTAAAACACCAAAAAATAAAAGCTTATAAAGCTGAAATTTCACAACTTAAAAAAACAGATACACTATTGACAACACTGAATTATCAAAATATTGATAGAATGCTTAAAATTTATCAAGAACCAGAATTTCCTTTCACTATTCTGAAATGGCAGGAGATAGACAAAGACACCACAGAAGCCACACTTAGTAAAAAAATGCGTATTGACTACTGGACAAAAAATGCTAATCAATATGATTTTTTAAGAGATAGTTTAAATTTAAAATAACCCATGAAAATTTTTTTTAATCAACACCAAAGTGAAATCATTCTTACAATAATTATTATTGTGAGTTTGATTATCCTGCGTTTTATCTTAAAGAAAGTTGCTGTTGGTATTGCAAAACGCAGAGATATCAACGTTCACCGAACAACACTTATAGTCAGATATATCAATACTTTAGCTACATTTATAGTTCTATTTTCAATTCTTTTAATTTGGGGTATTGAGCCGAGTCAAGTCGCCTTGGTGTTTTCATCTGTATTTACTGTGATAGGCATCGGTCTGTTTGCTACTTGGTCTATCTTGAGTAATATTACTGCTGGGGTAATATTATATTTTTATTACCCTTTTAAAATTGGTGATAAAATAAAAATTCTAGACAATGACTTTCCGATTGAAGCTGTAATTGAAGATATCAAAACTTTTCATATGCATTTGATTACAAATAATGGCGAAGTGATAACCTATCCTAATAACCTGATTTTACAAAAATCAATTTCAATAATAAATACACAATAACACAAAAAAATATTAAAACAAAAATTTATACCATCAAGATTTCAAAAACACTGAACTGATACAAATAATAATTTTTGAGACGCTGTGTTTAAACCGAAAGTATAATCTTTTGAAATAAACCGAAAAAGGCAGAAATAATAAGTTCAGAATTAATCTAATGTCGTTAGCAAAAACGCATATCATTGCAGAAAATCGAATGTTATTTTTAAAGACTTAAAACACCTGCTTGCCACAAGCTGGCATCTCGGAATTACACTTTTCATCTTTTTATTGACAATAGTATTCGTTCACGTTGGCTAAAAGAATAATGCTTGCTAAGATGCCGATCCAATAAAAATCCTCGCAACAAAAACCTGTGTTTTTAAAATCTTTATTGTGCCAAATTGGCATAAACCGCAAAAGACCCTAACCAATGTCCACCTTCATAAGCATCATCAACCAAATTAGGATAAGCAGCTTTATAATGTTTTATGGCTAAAGGTCTAAGATGATTAAACCCATCAAACTTAGAGAGTTTAAACAAATTCCAAGCTCGACTAAAATTCAAACCATCAAGATGCACCAATTTTCCATCACTCCTATCACTCACTTTTGCCACTTCTAAAGAAAATTCTTTATTCTGAAGCTGTGGTATAAATTTATCAATCCAAGCATAAAAAGTTTTTTCTTCCAAAATTTTTTCCATCAAGACGGCTTCTTCTAAACAAGGTGATAAAAAATCATAGCCACTTGGCTCCCAATCTAAAGGACAATTTTGATCTGTTTGATAAAAACGAATCGCTGCAGATTTGATTTGATTTTTAAATTCCTCATCTCCAACAGCATTAGCATATTCATACATCATATTCAGTGCAAAAGCCGTATTGGTATGTTCGCCAACACGGATTGGATAAACCAATTTGGGTATAAACCTACCAAACTTTTGTTTCAATTCATCAGCCAAAGGGTTTAAGTTTTTATAAAGTTTAGGTCCTAAATCATCATCCCATTCATATAAAGACTGGCTCAATTTAAAAAACCATGCCCAACCATACATACGCTCATAACCCTTATTAATATCTCGCTGAAAATAAGCCAACTCGCTTTTGATATTGTCTTCACTTAAATGTGTTTCTAAGACAGATTTAATACGATCCGCTTGTTTTAAATTAGGATAAAGTTTGATAAGCTCAACCATAGACCAATGTCCATGAACTGCCGAATGCCAATCAAAACAACCGTAAAACGCAGGATGCAAATCTTGTGGAGTTCTCAAATCAGTAGAATCATCCAAAACTTGTCCTAACTTATTTGGATATTGCTGAGTAGCACATTTCAACGGCAAAGCTACCAGTTTTGAGGTTGCTTCAAAATCCATTTTTAAAATTTCAGACGATTTTGGTGAATCATTCTCAGACTTTTGAGAAGATTGACAAGCCCATAAACTCACAGCAATTAATAACAGTGAAAAATTTTTCATACAAATTATTCAAACCTAGTTAATAAAACCAAATTGACATAACAATCAATCTTTAATCTCCTCACAAAGTTCCACCAAAACCCCGTGCGACGATTTGGGATGCAAAAACACAATACGCTTGTTATCTGCACCAGCTTTGGGTTGGTCGCTTATCAATTGAAAACCTTCAGATTTCAACCTTTCAATCTCAGCCTCAATATCAGCCACATCAAACGCGATATGATGAAGACCTTCGCCTCGTTTTTCAATATATTTCGCTATCGGCGAGTCGTCTTGAGTCGCTCCTAAAAGTTCAATTTTGCTTTCACCTGTTTTAAAAAAAACCGTTTCAACACCTTCACTTTCAACACGTTCAGATTGATATGCTGATTTTCCTAACAAGGTTTCGTAGGTTTGTTTGGCCACTTCCAAATCTTTCACAGCAATGCCCAAATGCTCAATTTTTCTCATCATTTTTATTTCCAAAGATATAAATAATTTCTATGACGACAGCCGTGTTATCCGCTTTAGTCCGCCATAACCAGGTTACAAAGTCAACTTCCAAAAAGAGCTTCCTGCTGGTCGCTTTTTTGTTGTGACTTTGTATAAGCTGCTTATGTTACGGGCTATCGCTCCTACCACTGTCGCAAACCCTAACACCGATAAACCATTATTTTTTAAGAATAATACTACAAGAAACCTTAGCAAATTTGTATTTTTGAACAAAACAATATTTTATGAGATATCAACCCATAGACAAATCTTTATTTGTAGAAAATCGCAAAAACTTCACCGCTAAAATGAAACCTAATGCCTTAGCGGTTTTTAATTCCAACGACATTTATCCTATTGGTGCAGACAGTACAATTCCTTTTCAGCAAGATAGAAATATCTACTATCTCAGTGGCGTTGACCAAGAAGAAAGTATTTTAGTGCTGTTTCCAGATGCTCCAAAAAACAAGCACAAAGAAATTTTATTTCTTAAAGAAACCAACCCGCATATTGCCGTTTGGGATGGCGAAAAATTAGATAAAGACCAAGCCTTTGAAACTTCAGGTGTCAAAACAGTATATTGGCTAAAAGATTTTCATAAAGTCTTTCACGAATTGATGTCGCAAGCCCATACAGTTTATATCAACACCAATGAGCATTATCGTGCCAATCCCGACACTCAAACCCGCGAAGACCGTTTTAATATTTGGCTAAAAGAAAATTATCCCGCACATCAAGTTGCAAAGAGCAATCCTATTCTACAACGCTTACGTTCTGTCAAGCACCAATTAGAGCTTGACACCATGCAGCAAGCTTGTAATATCACAGAAAAAGCTTTCAGAAGAGTTTTGAAATATACCAAACCAGGTGTTTGGGAATTTGAACTTGAAGCTGAAATTATGCACGAATTTTTAAGCAATCGCTCTAAGGGTTTTGCTTACACACCAATTATTGCCAGTGGCAAAAATGCTACTGTCCTGCATTACATCGAAAACAAAGCCCAATGTCAAGACGGACAAGCCATCTTGTTAGACGTCGGTGCAGAATATGCCAACTATTGCAGTGATATGACACGCGTTATCCCAGTTTCGGGAAGATTTACCAACCGACAAAAACAAATTTACAATGCGGTAAACAAAGTCAAAAAAGAAGCAACAAAACTACTCGTTCCTGGCACACTTTGGGAAGAATATCACGTTGAAGTCGGTAAAATGATAACCTCAGAATTACTTGACCTCAAACTGTTAGATAAAGCCGATGTGCAAAACGAAGATCCTGATTGGCCAGCTTACAAAAAATATTTTATGCACGGCACATCTCATCATATCGGTCTTGATACGCACGGTTATGGACTGTTGCACGAACCTATGAAAGCTAACCAAGTCTTTACCGTTGAACCTGGTATTTATCTTCCCGACGAAGGCATAGGCGTAAGATTAGAAGACGATGTTGTGATTCAAGAACAAGGCGAGCCTTTCAATTTAATGCGAAATATCCCAATTGAAATTGAAGAAATTGAAGATTTGATGAATGCTTAATTTTTTAGCTAAAACTATTTTTTCTTAACTGAAACAAAATTTGATTTTTGGTCATAAAAACGCCATGGCAGTTTAGCATCTTTGCCAGCATAATCAACGCCAACTCTAGTTGTAGCGACTATATCAGCTGTATTACCTTTAGCTTTCTCAAACCATATGGTTTTTGAACATACCGATTTTTGATTGTGATTAAGGTTTAAACCAAGGGCTTGGCTGACATTGCCAGGCCCAGAAGTTAGCGTTTTGTCAAATTTTGTTTTTTGGCGTCTTTTCTTCATAGTTTTTAAACCTTTGTCGGGTTCAAAAGCACGGATTAAAATAGCATCAGCATGACCATTGGTATTAGTTACAACATTAAAAAGATAGTGTATGCCGTAGCACAAATAAATATAGGCAATTCCACCAGGTTTATACATAACAGAAGTCCGATTGGTAAACTTTCCAAGGTGGGCGTGACAAGCTTTATCTCCATAACCTGCATAAGCTTCTGTCTCAGTTATGACACCAGAAGTCAATTCATCATTGATAAGGGTAAATATTCTACAACCAATAAGTTGCTGGGCAATATTGACAACATCTGATGATTGAAAAAACTTGGGCTTTATTTTTTTTCGTTTCATTAAATGGGCATTAATTTCAATTTTACTAAATTTATAAACTAATTAAAGAATTCTTTTAATATGCAAAATTCAGAAGATCCTTTTGTAAAAAAATGGAAAAAAGTAAGAGAAAAAGGACTGAAAAAATATTTAATTTCTACAGGCTTGAGTTTCGGGATTTTACTTTTTGTCGTGTTAACCGCTTGGAATTATTTTGTATCTGAGCAAGCTTACGAAACCACTAGTATCTTTTTAGTTCAACTCGTCATTACAATTGTTTTCGGCGGTGGTTTATACGCTTTAATCACTTGGCATCTCAACGAATATATTTATAAAAAGAAAACTAAATCCTAAAATTATTAAATGAATGCTTTATCATAAAACCTTTTATTTTTTGTTAGAAATCAATGTAGCTTAAAATTAAATCATAAACTTTAAAAATTATTTTCTTTTCGATAATTACAACAATTTATATAAGCCTCTCAAATACAAATATTTATATAAACACTTGATTAATTTTGATAATAAGGATAAAAATTACTGTGTTAAATAAAAGTTAACAAATACAATTTTTTAGACTTTCATACGTCTAATATAATGCTAGGATGAAGTTTTTCATAATAGATTGGTTAGTTAATGCAAAACCCCGACTCTTTTGAGTCGGGGTTTTGTTGTTTTTACACTTGTCAATCTTCAAACTTCAACACATAAGTGTTCTTTTTTCCTTTATTGATTAAAACGTATTTATCATTAATCAAATCCTGAGAAGTCAATTGATAATCTTTTGCTACTTTAGTTTTATTAACGGCTATGGCATTTTGTTTTAAAGCTCTTATCGCTTCTCCATTTGATTTTAGAAATTCAGACTCGGCAACTAAAGCGTCAATAATATTCAAGCCGTTGTTTAACTTATCCCATGAAATGTTAGCAGTTGGTACGCCCTCAAAAATTTCATTAAAGGTTTGTTCATCTAAAGATTTTAAATCGTCTAAAGTGCTTTTACCAAACAAAATATCAGATGCTTTTTGAGCGAGCTCTAAATCTTCTTTAGAATGAACTCGTGCTGTGACTTCTTCTGCTAATGCTTTTTGTAGCAAACGTAGATGTGGAGCTTCTTGATGTTGAGCTATTAAATTTAAAATATCATCTTTGGGTTTTATGCTAAATATTTTAATGTATTTCACCACATCTTCATCAGAAGCATTGATCCAATACTGGTAAAATTTAAAAGGCGATGTTTTTTTGGCATCCAACCAGACATTTCCACCTTCAGATTTTCCAAATTTAGATCCGTCGGCTTTGGTGATCAGTGGTGTTGTCATTGCATAAGCTTCGCCTTGACCTTTTCGCCTGATGAGCTCTGTACCAGTAACAATATTGCCCCATTGGTCTGAACCGCCAAGTTGTAATTTTACATTTTTGTTTTTCCACAAATAATAAAAATCATAACCCTGCACCAATTGGTATGAAAATTCTGTAAATGAAAGTCCTGATTCCAGTCGAGATTTTACAGAATCTTTTGACATCATATAATTGACAGTGATATGTTTACCTACGTCTCTAATGAATTCTAAAAAACTAAATTCTTTAAACCAGTCATAGTTATTCACAACCTCAGCAGCATTGTTGCCTTCAAAGGCTAAAAATTTTTCAAGTTGTTTTTGAACGCATTTTAAATTGTGCTGCAAAGTGTCTTCATCTAACAAATTGCGTTCAGCAGATTTCCCTGAAGGATCTCCTACCATACCCGTAGCACCACCAACCAAAGCAATAGGCTTATGTCCGCATTTTTGAAAATGAACTAAAGTCATTATTTGAACCAAATTGCCTACGTGAAGTGAATCTGCTGTTGGATCAAAACCCACGTAAGCTGCGGTCATTTCTTGGTTGAGACAATCTTGTGTGCCAGGCATCACATCGTGAATCATTCCCCGCCATTTGGCTTCTTCTATAAAATCTTTAAGCATAAGATATTGTTTAGATTTTTTATTTATTAAAGTTTGGCAAAGATATTATTTTCAAAAACTAATCTTTTGTGCATTTGTTTATATTTACCGAATGATTTTAATTTCTGGTGCTACAGGATTTCTCGGAACGCATTTACTCAAAAATCTGTGTGTTAACAACACGGAAAACATCAGAGCTTTATACCGAAGTGAAGACAAAAAAAAATACACCATAAACTTTTTAAAAACTCTAATACCTGCTGAATTTCAAAATAAAATTAGTCAAATTGAATGGATTAAAGCCGATATTTTAAACATTTCCGAGTTAGAACAAGCTTTTAGAAATATTAGATTTGTTTACCATTGTGCAGCTTGGGTTGGCAATTCGCCTCGTGATTATAACATGATGAGAAAAGTGAATATAGAAGGCACAGCCAATATGGTAAATCTATCTATTGCAAATCAAGTTGAAAAATTTTGTCACGTCAGTTCAGTAGCTACTTTAGGTCAATATACAGACTCAACTGTTACAGACGAACAAGCCCCAAGAGACACAGAGCGGTATTGCAGTCGCTATAGCATCACTAAATTTGGTGCAGAAATGGAAGTTTGGCGAGCTTCTCAAGAAGGTTTAGATGTTGTTATTGTCAATCCTGGTGTGATTTTAGGATCAGGTTTTTTTGACTCTGGTAGCGGTTTGATTTTTGATAAAGTTTTAAATAACTTTAAATTCTATCCACCTAAACAAACAGGTTTTGTTTTTATAGACGATGTCATTCAAGCGATGTTGAAACTTATGCAATCTGATGTAAAAAATCAACGTTATATCTTAGTGGCTGAAAACACGAGTTTTAAAAATGTGATGGAAAAAATAGCAAAAGTTTTTGATTGCAAACCTCCAAAATACAAAGTCAATAAACCAATTTTGTATTTACTCTGGGCATTTCAAAATATTTTAAGTTTGTTTAAACCTCAAAAAACACAAATCACTTTAAATACGATAAGACAAATCTATTCAAAGCAAGTTTTTAACAACAAAAAATCGATTCAAGATTTAGGTTTAAGCTATACTTCTTTAGACGAAGCTATAAATCTTATATTTGAAGATTATAAAAAATTAAAAACAACAACTTAAAATATGGATCAAAAAGGAAAGCTTTACCTAATCCCTACTCGACTTGGCGACCAACCACCGCTTGAAGTTTTGCCACTTTCTATTCGAAAAAAAATTACAGATATAAATCACTACATTGTTGAAAATGAAAAAGTAGCTCGTCGATTTATCAAAAAAATTGTGCCATCAAAAAGTCAAGATAAATTAGAGATCAACATTCTTAATAAATTTACCCAAGACATTGAAATTCCCGAATTTTTAAAACCCTGTGAAGAAGGACAAGACATTGGTTTGATGACAGATGCGGGCTGTCCTGGCGTAGCCGATCCAGGTTCAAAAGTGGTGAATCTTGCCCATCGCCAAAATATAAAAGTTGTTCCTTTAGTTGGACCGTCTTCCATTATTTTAGCTTTAATGGCAAGTGGTTTAAACGGGCAAAATTTTGCCTTTAATGGCTATTTACCTATTGAAAAAGCCGAATGCAAAAAGCACATCAAACAGCTCGAAAAGCACTCAGAAATCAACAATCAAACTCAAATTTTTATAGAAACTCCTTATCGCAACGAACAACTTTTTGAAACGTTTTTAAAAACGCTTAAACCCCAAACTCAACTTTGTGTCGCTGTAGATTTGACTTTGACTTCAGAATTTATTTTAACCAAAAGCATCAAAGAATGGCAAACTGAAAAACCCGATTTGCACAAACGCCCAGCTATTTTTATTTTTCAGTCTTGATTTTAAGATTTAATTATAAATAAATCAAAGCATTACAAGCACATAGACTTTTATATTTGTGGACTTATAAAGCAGGCAAAAACTCTCCAAAACATTAACCTTAGAATGAAATTCATCTGTTCTTTAATGCTAGTTGTTTTTAGCTTAACCTGTTTTTCTCAAGAAAAATTTAGCATTAGCGGTAGTATAAAAGACATTGAAAATAACGAAACGCTTCTTGGTGTCAACGTGATTGTCGAAGAACTCAATACTGGCACGGTTAGCAATGCTTATGGATTTTATTCTTTAACGCTTCCAAAGGGAAAATATACGCTGACTATCAGCTATATAGGATTTAAAACATTATATGAAACAATTACACTTGACCGCGATATTAAAAAAGATTTTTTTTTAGTTCCATCTTCAGAGCAGCTTGATGAAATCACTATTACTGATAATTTTGAACAGCAAAATATCCGTCAACCAGAAATGAGCTTAAACCGTCTCAAACAATCCACTATAAAACAAATCCCTGTTGTGTTTGGCGAATCTGATGTTTTAAGGTCTATTATCCAACTTCCAGGCGTTACCAATGTAGGCGAAGGCTCGTCAGGCTTTAACGTCCGCGGTGGTAGTGCTGACCAAAATTTAATCCTTTTAGATGAAGCTGTTATATTTAACTCTTCGCATTTGTTTGGCTTATTTTCAGTGTTTAACCCCGAAGCTGTCAAGGATTTGAAACTCTATAAAGGTGGTATTCCTGCACAATACGGCGGTCGTGTCTCTTCGGTTTTAGACATCAAACAAAAAGATGGCAACAACAAAGAACTTCAAGGCGAAGCAAGTATTGGCATTATTTCAAGCAAACTTCTAATGGAAGGTCCTATTCAAAAAAATAAAAGTTCTTTTTTAATCAGTGGTCGTTCTACTTATGCACACTTGTTTCTAAAACTTTCAGACAACCCAAATTCTGCTTATTTCTATGATTTTACGGCTAAGGGAAACTACATTTTTGACAAAAATAACAAACTGATATTGTCGAGTTATTTCGGTCGGGATTTCTTCTCTTTAGACGGCAGTTTTACAAATATTTATGGTAACAGTTTTGTTAACTTGAGGTGGAATCACGTATTTAACGATCAGTTATTTAGTAATATAGCTATCATTGGCGGAGAATATATTTTTGATTTGGACACAGAAAATGTTGGATTTAATTTTAGAAGTGAGATACAAAATCTGAACTTTAAATACGACTTCAATCATTACATATCAGACGAGTTTCAATTAAATTATGGACTGAATAGCTTTTACTACATTTTCAATCCTGGAAAAATAAAGCCTACAAGTGAAGACTCAGGAATCAACGAAGACCAACTCACCAAAAAATATGCTGTTGAAACCGCTGTTTTTCTATCTGCAGAACATCAAATAACCGATAATCTATCCGCAGAATATGGATTGCGTTGGAGTAGTTTTTTTAGATTAGGACAAGACGAATTGAATGTATATGACAATGATTTACCTTTAATTTATAATCAACAATTTGGGATTTATCAACGAGCAGAACCCATTGGAACTCGAAGTGATAGCCGTTCTGACGTTATTAAAACCTATCATAATCTTGAACCACGTATTTCTATGGCTTATGCCTTCAATAATAATTCATCTGTCAAAGTTAGCTATAATAGGATGGCTCAATATCTTCATCAGATTTCCAACACCAATTCACCAACACCAGTTGATGTTTGGGCACCAAGTGGACCATTTTTAAAACCGCTTCAACTCGATCAATTTGCAGTGGGATATTTCAAAAACCTAAAACAAAGTCAATTTGATTTATCACTTGAAGCCTTTTATAAAACAACTAACAACAAACTCGACTTTATAGACGGTGCAGATTTAATCGCCACTGATGCCATTGAACAAGAAACCCTAAACGGTGAAGCCAGAAGTTATGGTCTAGAACTAATGTTAAAGAAAAACAGAGGACGATTCAATGGTTGGATTGCTTATACGCTATCTCAAGCTGAGCAACGCACTCCAGGAAGATTTACGAATGAGCCTGGCATCAACAATGGCGAATGGTATTTAGCAAATTATGACAAAACCCACGATTTAACCGTTTTAGCAAACTATCAATGGAATAAGCAATGGACGTTTAATCTCAATTTTACGCTACGCACAGGTCAGCCTGTGAATTTTCCAGTGGGTCAGTTTAGTTTTCAAGGTTTGACTGTTCCCGTTTTTGAAGGACGAAACAATGACCGTTTACCAACATTTCATCGTTTAGATTTGTCGGCAACCTATAAACCGAAACCCCAAAAAGAAAGACAATGGAAAGGCTATTGGAATTTTGGGATTTACAATGTTTACAGTCGTAAAAATGCAGCATCTATAAGTTTTGAAGAAAATAGAAACACAGGGCAAAATGAAGCCGTAAGATTTTCTATCTTTGGCATAGTGCCATCTGTTAGTTATAATATTGAGTTTTAAGTTTATAATAGAAAAAAGTATTAAAATGCTAAGTAATAATTGATTTATGAAAAAATACATGATTTTGTTTTTTAGTTTTTTCCTGATTTTATCTTGTGAAGATGTGATTGATGTTGACTTAAATGAAGCTGAAGAAAGATTGGTTATAGAAGCTTCAATGTTTAGACAAAAAGGATTTACAGGCAATAATCAACAAGTAAGAATTACCAAAACCCGTGGTTTTTTTGAAGATAGTTTGACCACAGTAGATGATGCTGTTGTTACTGTTACTAAAGACGATGGACAAATTTTTGAATTTGTTCACGACACTGCTGGATTTTATAGAACTTTTCAATTTGATGCGGACTTAATGGAAAAATATTACTTAAAAGTAGAAGTTGACGATGAAATTTATACCGCTGAAGAAACTTTTATGCCTGTTGTAAGAATAGACTCCGTCACTCAACGCAATGATGCTGGCTTTAGTGGTGATGAAATTGAACTCAAAGCCTACTATACTGACCCAGCTGGAGAAGATAATTTTTATTTATTCACCTTTTTTGTCAACTTTGTTCAATTTCCAATCACAGAAATATTTGATGATGAATTTTTTGATGGAAACACAATTTTTGCACTATATAGAGAAGAAGAGCTTTCAACGGGTGATCAAGTAACTATCAGAAACTTTGGGTTGTCTAAACAATTTCACGATTATATGTTTGTGCTTCTCAATCAAATTGGTTCATCTGGTGGTCCTTTTCAAACTCAGCCTGCAACCGTTCGTGGTAATATTATAAATGAAACCAACCCAGATCACTTTCCTTTTGGGTATTTTAGCTTATCAGAAACAGATCAATTTATATATACCGTTCAATAATGGCAGAAGATTTTAAAAAAATAACAGAGCAAAATTCCTATTATAATGATTTAGAACAAAAATCAGTTTCTGAATTGACTAAGATAATTAATAAAGAAGATCAAACTGTTGCAAAAGCCGTACAAAAATCATTATACCAAATTGAAACCTTAATAAAAGAAGTGGTCAAACAAGTTTCTTCAGGCGGTCGATTGTTTTACATTGGTGCAGGCACAAGCGGCCGACTCGGGATTTTAGATGCCAGCGAATGTCCACCAACTTTTGGCGTCAGTGATGATGTGGTGATTGGACTGATTGCTGGTGGTGATCAAGCCATTAGAAAAGCCGTAGAATTTGCTGAAGACAATACTGAATTAGGTTGGCAAGATTTACAAGCTTACAATATCCACAAAGGCGATATCGTGATTGGCATTGCTGCTTCAGGCACGACACCTTATGTGCTTGGTGCTATTGAACATTGTAAATCTCACAATATTCCAACAGGTTGTATCACTTGCAATCCAAAAAGCCCTTTAGCCAAAGCTGTAGATTTTCCAATAGAAGTGGTTGTTGGACCAGAAGTGGTTACTGGTAGCTCTCGTATGAAAGCTGGCACGGCACAAAAAATGATTTTGAATATGATTTCTACTGCATTAATGATAAAACTCGGTCGCGTTGAAGGTCACAAAATGGTAGATATGCAATTGAGTAATCACAAGCTCGTCAATCGAGGTGTGCAAATGATTCGTGAAGCTTTAAAAGTAAGCGAAGCTAAAGCAAAACAATTATTAAACCAACATAAAAGCGTAAGACAAGCCATAGCCAATGGACAGAAAACACACCAATAAAGAGTTACTTAAAAAAGGGATAAAATATTTAGCAGCTGCTTTACCTCTGTCGCTTTTAGGTCCGTCTGTTTTATATTCTGCGTTTAATAATCAAGACCATACTTATTTTTTACCAGTCGTTATCATAGGATTTTTACTCTTTTTTGGTGCCATGTTTTGTATTTTTAAAGGAATTATGACAATTGTTAAGGCGATTTTTGAGTGATTTTTTTTTAAAATCTTACTCAAGCACTACTTCAAATTCACCTTCAGAAATCACGATGCCATTATTGTTGAACGTTGCTACATCAAATGCAAATTTTCCACTGAGTTCACCAGTTTGAGGGTTATAATTTAATATTTCAATTGTTCCAGAGTTGGCTATAGAATTAAAAGTGCTTTCAGAAACATTGCCTACCGAATTGATAAAAGCACCTGAATACACAAACTCAGAATTTTCTGTAGAAGTCACATCAAAAACGCTTTCTAATGGTGTTGTCGGTAAAATTATAAATATTTGTTGCTCTAAATCTGAAAAAAAAGATAAACGCATAGCATTGTCATTGATGTTTTCCACTTCAAAAGCATTTCCTATAAAAAGTTCACCGTCTAACTTTGCTGTGGCATAAATGGTCTCCTCAGGCTCTTCATCATTTCCATCAACAGGATTTTCATCTCCTGAGCCAATATCAACCTCAGAATCTATTGAATTAAGCTCGCCTTCAAAAGGTTCATTTGAACAAGACAACAATGCGTTAAAAATAACACATAAAACAAATAAATATTTAAGGTTCAAACTCATATAAAGGTATCCCCACGAGCAACTACATGTTATTTATGATTTTGTATCCAATTATTAGGGAGTAATTCTTCAAGTTTTTGAATATTATAATCTGGTATTTTTTCAAGTACGTCTCTCAACCATTCTTGTGGGTTTACATTATTGATTTTACAACTTGCAAATAAAGAGTACATTATAGCAATGTTCTGAGCTCCCTTATGTGATCCAGCAAAAAGATAATTTTTTCTTCCTAGTGCAAGCGGACGTATGGCGTTTTCAATTAGATTATTGTCTAACTCTAATCTCGGATCTAATGTAATGGCTTTTATTTTTGGATATTGATTGAGGTAATAACTCATAGCTTTACCTACTGCACTTTTAGGTAATACCTTTATGCTTTGTGCTTCTATCCAAGTTTTTATTTGCTCAAGTTTTGGAGCTATTTTTTCTTCTCGTAACTTTTGCTTGAGTGCTAAGTCTTCTTTTGCTATTTTTTTTATTTCTCTTTCTTCGAGATATATTTTTTGAATTTGTTCAAGAATTTTATTTACTATAGTTGAGTCATTGTCTTTTGCATCAAAGAATTTTCTTCGAGCATGTGCCAAACATCCTACTAATGTAATACCTTGTTGTTGCCCAATTTTATCATATACTTGGTAGCCATCGCATTGCAAATAGCCTTGGTAATTGAGTAATATCTCTTTAGAACCGTGTTGCCCACGTCCTTTGTGATAATTGAATAATACAAGACCTTGCAAGGGGTTGCGATATACCCATTGGTAACCTTGGTGGGTGCTTCCTTTTTTGTCTTTGTCTAATACTTTAATCGGGGATTCATCTGCTTGTATGTAATCGGATTCTAATATTTTTTGTTTTAAGGTATTGTATAGCGGATCTAATAGTTGACAACAGCTATCAACCCAATCGCACATTGTGCTTTGAGCTACTTCCCAACCAAATTCTCTTTTGAAACGTTGAATTTGTCTGTATAAAGGTAAATGGTCAACAAATTTAGCCGTTAATATATAGGCTAACAGGGAAGCTTCAACTATTGATTTTGGGATAGGACGAGTAGGTAACTCACCTATGATTATTTTGTCCTTACTTTTATTGGCGTACTTTGGTCGTATCGTGCGTCTTTTTATTAAGCTTGCTGGGGTATATTCTAAGGTTTCTGAAACTTCTTCTCCAATTTTCACCAAATCTTCTGTATCTTCTTTTGGCTCAATGATAACTTCTTTTACTGGTAGATGTTCAGGTAGTTTATTACGCCCATGGTGTTTTTTCTTCTTACGATTGTAAGTTATAGTCTGCGATGGTTCTTCTTCTGACGCTTCTATCTCTTGGTTGGTATCTGAAAACAGATTGAATTGCTCATTAGATACTTCATTAGAAACAAAGCGTTCAGACTTGAAGCCGTTAATGAGTTTTACAAGCTGATCTAATTGAGCTTGTAGTGATGCATTTTTTGCTTTTAGATTTTTTATAAAAATGCTGTTTTCTTCGTTTTTTTTGAGTAATTCTTGATACGTCATCACGATATAAAAATACGTAAAATATCAGTAATGACAAAGCTTTATACAGCTTTTTGTTGTTCTTTTTGTGTTAAATTTCCTATGGTTATGCCATCAAAAAGTAAGACTAATTGAGCATAATCTAAAATGATACTTCGCACAGATTTTTCATAATCAGGAAGTGTAAAAGTTCCTTTTTCAAGTCGTTTGTAATACAATATAAAGCCACCAGTACGCCAGTGCAAAATCTTTATCTTATTGCGTAGCTTGTTGACAAACAAATAAGCTGTTCCACTAGTTGGGTTTGCTTTAAGTTCTGTTTTTACAATACCTGATAGGCTGTCAAAACTCTTTCGCATGTCGGTTGGTTCTAAGTATAACTCAAATTTGAGTGTGTCATGTAATGTTAACATAGTTGATGTTTTTTAAGACATCAAATCTATGCTCAAATTATTATGTGTCAAATATGTAGTTAGTCGGTGGGATACATATAAAGCATTTTAACTGTATAAATATAAGTTTTTTAGATTTTTAAGTATCCATTAAATTGTTAAAAATGAGAGATTTCTACCTTTTAGACAGTTTTAAAATTTGAAAGAGTTTATAAATTCCGAATACAAAACAAAGCAAAAGCACTAAAATAGCATAACGCACATTGCCTGTCAATTGAGCTACTAAAGCGTAAATACTCATCCCAATCACAATACCTATTTTTTCGGTAACATCGTAAAAACTAAAAAAAGATGTGGTATCGGTTTCCGTTTCTGGGATATATTTTGAAAAAGTAGATCGCGACAAACTTTGTATCGCACCCATTACTAAACCGACGAAAAAGGCAGCAACATAAAACTGAATTGGTGTTTTTATAAAAAAAGCATAGATACAAACCCCAACCCAAATGATGTTAATACCAATTAGCACGCGTTCATTGGCGTAATGTTTTGTGAGTCTTGCAGCAAAAAAAGCACCTGCAATTGCCACAAATTGAATCAGTAAAATACTTGTAATCAATCCAGTAGTAGCATCGCCTTTTGGCCATTGAATTTCTTTAACCCCAAAATATGTTGCAATCAGCATAATGGTTTGAACCGCTATACTATACATAAAGAAAGCGGTTAAAAAGTGTTTGAATTTTGATGCCAACTTAATTTTTCTATAGACTTGTCTTAATTCTTTATAACCGCCTAAAATAATCTGCTTTAAAGGTTTGGAATTTTCATTTTTGATCTGAGGTAAATAATAAAAACTGTATTGACTAAAACCAATCCACCAAATTCCTGTTAAAACAAATGATAATCGCGTTGGCAAACTCTCGCTTTCAAAACCTAACATCTCATAATTAAGTATCATTCCTAAGCATAGCAACAGCAAAATCACACTCCCAATATAGCCTAAAGAAAAACCTTTTGCACTGACTTGATCTTGTTGATCTTTATGTGCAATATCAGGCAAATATGAGTTGTAAAACACCAAACTACCCCAAAAACCAATCAATCCTAAAAAGTAAAATAAAAGTCCAACACCTAAATATTCTAATTCAAAAAAATATAAACCGATACACGACACTCCACCGAGGTAGCAAAAAAACTGCATAAAGCGTTTTTTGTTACCCAAATTATCTGCAATTCCACTCAAAATTGGACTAATAATCACAACTACCAAAAAAGCTAAAGCTGTGGTATAACTGATAAGTGCATCATTGTTAAAAGAAAATCCAAAAAATTCAACACGGTCGTTAATAACTTCACCTTTAACATTTTTGGTTAAGGTTAACGCACCATAATAAACAGGAAAAATAGCCGAAGAAATGACGAGGCTATAAACTGAATTAGCCCAATCATAAAACGCCCAAGCATGAAGCAATTTAGGATGACCTTTAGATAAAATTGACTTCATGTAACTGTTTGTTTTAGACCCTATTTAAATGAAGTAACGCCAAACTTTTTAGCGGTTTCCTTAGCTTCAGACGCCCAATTTTTAAGGTTACTAATTCTAGTCTCGTGTGAAGGGTGTGTACTTAAAAATTCAGGTGGTTGCTCTCCGTTTCCAGCATTAGCCATGCGTTCCCAAAGTTTATAGGCATCGGTTGGGTCGTAGCCTGCAATAGCCATTAATGTTAAACCAATTCTGTCAGCTTCAGTTTCGTGCTTACGGCTAAAGGGCAACATCCCAAGTACTTGAGAACCCGCACCATAAGCCGACATAAAACCTTGTTGCACTTCTGGGTCTTGATCGCTTAAAGCAACTGAACCTGCCACAGCACCAACTTGTTGCAATATACTAGCACTCATGCGCTGTTGACCGTGATTGGCTAAGGCGTGAGCTACTTCGTGACCCATAATGGTTGCTATGCCACGTTCATTTTCAGCAATAGGTAAAATCCCTGTATAAAATGCAACTTTTCCACCAGGCATAGCCCAAGCATTGACAGTTTCATCATCATCTATAAGATTAAATTCCCACTCATAATCTTTAGTATAACCTTGATAGCCGTTTGCATCAAGCCATCGTTCTGCTGCAACTTTTATTTTATTTCCAACCCGTTTAAGTGTTTCTGCTTCTGTTGTGCCTTTAATAACTTTGTTTTCAGTTATCACCTTATTATATTCCTGAAAAGACATAGGAATCAACTTTTCGTTGGATACAAAGGCCATCGTTTTTTTACCCGTAAAAGGATTTGTGTTGCAATTGACCAACATCAAAACTATGAAAGTAAGAAATGAAATATGTTTGATTTTCATAATATTTTTATTTATTCAAAAATAATAAAATTATACCATCAATGGGTTGAAATAGAATGCTAAAGTTTTTCACTTTTACAAGTTGTATTGCCAACCTGACTTAAAATCTACATGCATTATACCAATTCAGCTGTTGAAGTTTTTCCAAAATTGACAATTACGGTTTCATTTAAAGATGTAGAAAGTGAAATGCCTTTATAATCAGCTTTAATCGGAAATTTTTTATGACTCCTATCAACTAAAACTGCGGTTTTCAGTTCTTTTAAATTTACATCTAAAAGGTGTTTAACGGTATAAATTAAGGTCGTTCCTGTGTTTAAAACGTCATCGACCAAAACCAAACTTTTATCTTGATAATCCGATTTGTTTAAGCTGATTTCGGGTTGAATTTGTGGGTGTTTTTTATCGATTTTTATTTCACAAAGCAAAGGTTTAATATCGCTTATGGTTTTGATTTGATCGACCAACTTTTGTGCAAAAATATAACCATTCTCAGCTATTCCAGCAATAACAAGATCTTCTTTGCCATCATAAAATTCTAAAACCTGAAACGCAATGCGTTTAATTTTATGTTGAATTTGTTTATCGTTCAAAATCAATGTTCCTTTATTCATAAATCTATAATATCGCAGTCAAATTATTTTTTAGTTATCAAAATATCAATAATACCATTTAATTTCAAAACATTCATAAAAATGAATTATAAATTAAAAAAGTTAATACTTATCAATTGTAAAAATAATTATTTAATCGATATTTAGCCCTTGATTTTAACCTATAAATAAATAAGTTTTGTGTGGAATAGTATGTGCATTCAATTTAAAAACTAAAGCTGAACAACTCAGACCTCAAGTTTTAGAAATGTCAAAAAAACTCCGTCATCGCGGACCAGACTGGAGTGGTATTTATGCTAATGAAAAAGCCATTTTAGCTCATGAACGTTTAGCAATTGTGGATCCAACTTCGGGTAAACAACCTATTTTTAGTTCAAATCAAAATATGGTTTTAGCGGCTAACGGCGAAATTTATAACCATGAAGAGTTAAAACTAACTGTAGAAGATTACCATTTTACAACCAAATCTGATTGTGAAGTTATCTTGGCACTATATCAAAAACAGGGTCATACTTTTTTAAATCAACTTAACGGTATGTTTGGTTTTGCACTTTATGATTGCGAAAAAGATGATTATCTCATTGCTAAAGACCATATGGGAATCATACCGCTTTATGTAGGTTGGGATGAAAACGGCGTTTTATATGTTGCTTCTGAATTAAAAGCCCTTGAAGGTGTTTGTCAAAAAATTGAAGTTTTTCCTCCTGGACATTTTATGACTAAAGAATCTGAAGGATTTCAAAAATGGTATCACCCCAAGTGGAGAAATTATGATGATGTCAAAAACAACAAAACTTCAATTGAAAAAATTAGAGAAGCACTTGATCAAGCTGTACACAGACATTTAATGAGCGATGTGCCTTATGGCGTTTTGCTCTCTGGTGGTTTAGATTCTTCAATCACTTCTGCATTGGCTAAAAAATATGCAGAAAAACGTGTAGAAGAACACGATAAAACTGGAGCTTGGTGGCCAAAACTGCATTCTTTTGCTACAGGCCTTGAAGGTTCGCCAGATTTAAAAGCGGCAAAACTTGTTGCTGAACATCTCGATACAGTGCATCATGAAATAGTTTTTACTATTCAAGAAGGACTTGATGCGATTAAAGATGTGATTTACCACCTTGAAACTTATGATGTAACCACTGTTAGAGCTTCAACACCTATGTTTTTGATGGCTAGAGCTATCAAAGCTATGGGGATTAAAATGGTTTTGTCTGGTGAAGGTTCTGACGAATTATTTGGTGGCTATTTATATTTCCATAAAGCACCAAATGCAAAAGCTTTTCATGAAGAAACCGTTAGAAAATTAGATAAATTATATTTATACGATTGCTTAAGAGCTAATAAATCTCTTGCAGCTTGGGGCATTGAAGGTCGTGTGCCGTTTTTAGACAAGGAATTTATTGATGTGGCTATGAGCATCAATCCAGAAGATAAAATGATAAAAGATGGTAGAATTGAAAAATGGGTTTTGCGTAAAGCTTTTGAAGATTTATTGCCCCAAGAAGTTGCATGGCGACAAAAAGAACAATTTTCTGACGGCGTGGGCTATTCTTGGATAGATACTTTGAAAGAAAAAGTAAATCAAAAAGTTAGTGATGACCAATTGAAAAATGCACATTTTAAATTCCCCTATCAGCCTCCAAAAAGCAAAGAAGAGTTTTATTACAGAAGTATTTTTGCTGAACATTTTCCCAGTCAAACTGCTGCCAAAACCGTTCCTTCTGTGCCATCTGTGGCTTGTAGCTCTGAAGTTGCTTTGGAATGGGATGTCTCATTTAAAACCATGAACGATCCATCAGGACGAGCGGTTTCTAACGTGCATGCTGAAAGCTATAATAAAGGCTAACTTTTTATAATTATTCTAAAGTTACATTATAATCTGTCAACACTTGAAGGGTGTTAAAACTGATGTCATCTAAAGGTAAATTTGGAATTGGCAAAGTGATGTCTTCAAACACAATAGCTGTATCAGTTTCACTCTCTATTAAACCTACACCATCAGCAAAAAAGTTGGTCACTACCACAGCGTCTTGGCTTTGAACAATAGTAACACTTACAGGCAAAGGATCTGTAATATTAGCAGTAATTTCCAAATTGACTATCAATTGAGAGCTTATCACATTATCATAAGTTACACCATTAGTTTCATAAGTATCAAAATTATCACCCTTAATAGTTGTCAAGGTATAATCAATGGTCAAAGGAATACCTTGAAATTCTTGCTCTATTGTTTCATCTTGTGAAAAGAGTTCTGTACCTGAACTTACAGAAGTGTCAAAAATTACAGTGTTTTCTAAAGTGAAATTGATTTCAGGAAAATTATTTAAACCTAATCCAAATTCACCTGTATATAATAATGAACTATTACTTTTATTAAGTTTACCTTGTGATAACGCCAAGGTTACAGGTCCCGAACCCACAGGATTATCAGAGTTTAATTCATAAACTGTATCTCCGCTTACTTCTGATGTTGTTGACACAGATAAGGTTTCATTGCTAACTATATCTTGTTGACTAGGCGAAGACAAGGTGTTTTCATAATCCCAAGAATTACCAACCACTAATGGAAAAAAATTTTCTGCAACTTCTTCTATATTAGGGTCGTTAGTATTGTCGTCGCCTTCGTTGACATCATTCATAGCATCATCGTCTGAAGAACATGATATTAAAAAGATAATACCTAAAATTAATGAAAGCTTAGATTTGATTGATTTCATAGTATGTTTTTTCCAAAGATATAAATTTTAATAGAAGACATAAATAGATATTTACAATAGTTTACTTATCTTTGCATAAATAAAAACTATAATGACAATTACTCAATTACAATATGTTTTAGCCGTTGCTGAGCATAAAAATTTCACCAAAGCTGCACAGCACGTTTTTGTAACTCAACCTACATTGAGTATGCAAATTCACAAATTAGAAGATGAACTAGGTGTTGAAATTTTTAACAGAAATAAAAAGCCAATTGCTTTAACCCAAGTTGGTCAAAAAATAGTTGCACAAGCCCGTAACATTGTCAATGAAAGCTATAGAATTCAAGATATTGTAGAACAGCAAAAAGGCTATATCGGTGGGGAATTCAAACTGGCAATTATTCCTACAATTATGCCAACTTTATTACCTATGTTTCTTAAAAACTTTATCAATCGCTATTCAAAAGTCAATCTGAAAATTTTAGAACTCAATACAACTGACATTATAGCAAAACTCAAATCTGGACAAATCGATGCTGCCATTGCTGCAACGCCACTTGAAGTCGAAAACATTGTTGAAAAACCTTTGTATTACGAACCATTTGTAGGCTATATTCCAGAGTCTCACAAGCTACATTCTAAGGCTAATTTATCTCCTGATGATTTAGATTCTAACGATATTTTACTCCTTGAAGATGGCCATTGTTTTAAGGATAACATTCTAAATATTTGTAAAAACAGAAATACAAATCATCACTTGCCATATCAAATAGAAAGTGGAAGTTTTGAAACACTCATCAAACTTTCTCACGAAGGTTTAGGTATGACTTTATTGCCATATCTTCAAACTTTAGACCTTTCAAATCAACTCAAAAAAAACCTTAAAAATTTCAAAGACCCTAAACCTGCTCGAGAAGTGAGTTTGATTTATCACAAAAGCGAACTCAAATTGCAAATTATAAAGGCTTTACAAGAAACGATAAAAGGTGTGATTAAAGGAGCAATTGCTTTTCAAGATGTAGAAATTATTAGTCCAAAGCCCAAATAAGAATTTGAGTATATAGGGTTATAGGTTGATGAGGCTATGCGATTAATCGGTTTAAAGTCTTTTAGAATTTTAATAATCATCAAATCATAAACATTGCTTACTTTTGCAAACTAAATTTTTAAAAGATGAAAGCAGGAATTGTTGGTTTACCTAACGTGGGCAAATCTACCTTATTTAACTCATTATCTAACGCCAAAGCACAAAGTGCTAATTTTCCCTTTTGCACCATAGAACCCAATATTGGTGTAGTTAACGTGCCTGATCCAAGATTAGAACGGCTCGCAGAAATTGTCAACCCTCAACGAGTTCTTCCAGCAACGGTTGAAATTGTTGATATTGCTGGTTTGGTCAAAGGTGCAAGCAAAGGCGAAGGTTTAGGCAATCAATTTCTGGGAAACATCAGAGAAACCGATGCTATTATTCATGTGTTGAGATGTTTTGAAGATGATAATGTTGTTCACGTTGACGGTAATGTCGATCCAGTTAGAGATAAAGAAACCATTGATATTGAATTACAACTAAAAGATTTAGAAACTGCTGAAAAAAAATTAGAAAAAGTTAAACGTGCCGCCAAAACAGGTCAAAAAGAAGCACAAAAAGAAGCTGAAATTCTTCAAAAAATCGTTTCTTGGTTAGAGCAAGGTCAATCCGTAAGAAGCTTAGACTTGGATGATGAAGATTGGGAAACTTTCGTAAAACCCCTTCAATTTATTACTGATAAACCTGTGATGTATGTTTGCAATGTCAACGAAAATGATGCTGTTAGTGGCAATGATATGGTAGAAAAAATAAAAGCCATAAGTCAAAATGAAAAGGCTTTAGTTTTAACCTTAGCTGTTGGTATTGAAGCTGATATTGCCGAATTAGAATCTTATGAGGAACGCCAAATGTTTCTTGAAGACATCGGCCTTGAAGAACCTGGCGTCTCAAAATTAATCCGTTTCGCTTATGACTTGCTTAACCAACAAACCTATTTTACCGCTGGCGAAAAAGAAGTAAGAGCGTGGACAGTACGCAAAGGTGCAACAGCTCCAGAAGCTGCAGGCGTTATCCATACTGATTTTCAAAAAGGCTTTATCAGGGCTGAAGTCATAAGCTTTGCAGACTACGATAAATATGCCAGTGAAGCCAAAATCAAAGAAGCGGGCAAGCTCAGAATAGAAGGCAAAGACTATATCGTTAAAGATGGCGATGTGATGAATTTTAGATTCAACGTCTAAGGAATTTAGAAACTTAATAAAATTATAAAAAACTCTGCTTAAATTCTAAATTTGTTGGGTTATATTGCATCTTTTACTATATTTAATTTTTGAACCTAAACATTGAAAGATATGTCTGAAGATAAAGCAAAAAACACCAACCCTGAACGTCATCAAACCGAGAGTGAAAATCCTGAAAATAGTGATAATCAAAACACTATAAACAATAATAATCATCAGGAAAAAAAATTGTTGAAAGATGATAATACAAAATCATCTGAAAAAGATGAGCAAAACCCTTCAGACCAAAATTTAAAACCAGAACAAACAGATATACCTGACAACTCTTCAACATCTGATGTTTCTGACAAAAAAGAATCTGTTGATAACATAGAAACCTCTCATAAAAACGCTGATACTACAATAGATTCAAACACAGATAAAAATAAACCTGACGCTGAACAAGAAGTTTCGGAAGAAAAAAATAAATCTGAAAATACTGAACCACAAGACCAATCAAATGATGATACTATAAATACTTCTGACGACGACGAACATCACAAAGAAATCGATGAAGCCAATGCCGAAGATTCTGAAGATGAACACAACGCCTCAAGACACGAGATAGAGCTCAAAGACTACGATGCTATGTCCATGGATGAGTTGGTGATTGAACTTGAAAAACTCTTAAAAAAAGAAAAAGTTCAAGCCATTCGCGAACACGTCACACAAATAAAAATAGCTTTTGATAAAAAGTTTAATGAAATCATAGACGAAAAGAAAGAACAGTTTATTGAAGACGGTGGCAATGTTATAGATTTTCATTATTCATCTCCAGTCAAAACTAAGTTTAATCGCATCTATTTTGAATATCGTGAAAAACGAGATGCTTACTACAAAAAACTCAAGAAAAATCTCAACGAAAACCTCAAAAATCGCTTGGCTTTAATTGAAGAACTTAAAAATATGATTGGAAGTGGTGGCGATATGAAAGCTACATTTAACCAATTTAAAGACCTTCAAGAACGCTGGAAAAACGCTGGACCAGTACCAAGAAATGAATATTCTAAATTGTGGAAAACTTATCATCACCACGTTGAACGATTTTATGACTTCTTACACCTCGATAGAGAATTTAGAGATTTAGATTTTCAATACAATCTTGACCAAAAATTGAAAATTATTGATCGAGCTGAAGAATTGGTCGAAGAAAAAGACATCAACAGAGCATTTAGAGAATTGCAACTGTTGCACAAAATGTGGAAAGAAGAACTCGGTCCTGTAGCCAAAGAATACCGAGACGAAATTTGGGATAGATTTTCTGAAGCCACCAAAAAAATACACGATAACCGAAAAGCTCATTTTGAGCAACTCGATAAAGAACGAGAAAAAAATCTTGATGTTAAACTCGATATCATCAAACAGATCGAAACTTTAGCCGATACCGAAATCAAGTCTCACAAACATGCCCAAAAACAAATTAAACTTGTTCAAGAGTTAAGAGATTTGTTTTTTAAAGCAGGTCGTGTACCTCAAAAAGATAACGAAAAAGTTTGGAAAGCCTTTAAAGAACAAACCAGACGCTTTAACCGCTCAAAAAATGCGTTTTACAAAAATTTAAAACATCAGCAAAACGAAAATCTTGAAAAGAAGTTAGAACTTATCAAAATCGCTGAAGACAACAAAGACAGCGACGACTTTGAAACCACAACACCACTGATGAAAAAAATACAAGCCGATTGGAAAAAAATTGGTTTTGTGCCTCGCAAACATTCAGATAAAATTTGGAAACAATTTAAAGCCGCTTGCAACCACTATTTTGATAGATTTCACGCCCATAAAAATGAAGAAAATCAAGAAGAATTTGAAGCATTTAGGGCTAAAAAAGATTTGTTAGATGAAGTTAAAAACCTAAAACTTAAAGGCAAAAAAGACGAAGATTTAAAAACCATCAAATCTTATATAGAACAATGGAAGTCTTTAGGTCTAGTGCCTCAGCAAAAAAAATACATCGAAGGCAAATTCAACAAAGCTTTAGATCAGTTGTTCAATAAAATGAAAATTAACAAAACAGAAGCCGAATTATTAAAATATGAAAATCGACTTCAAGGTTTAGAAGAAGCTGATGACAACCAAAAAATCTATAAAGAAGAACAATTTTTAAGAACCAAAATCAGCGATACAAAAAGCAAAATCAATCAATTTGAAAATAACTTGCAATTTTTCTCAGAATCTGACAAAGAAAGTCCGTTAGTCAAAGAAGTTTATGACAATATCGATAAACTTAAAGATGAACTCGAAATGTGGGAAATCAAATTGAGAAAAATTAAATCCTTGTAAGTTAAATGTCGCCAACTCAAGCGTCAACACCTTGTCCATTATGTCAGCATCAAGCCGATTGGTTTTGTAGTTGCTTTAATATTCCACAAGATTTTTACCGCTGTTCAAACTGTTTGTCAATTTTTAAACCATCAAAATATTTTGTGGATGCAGACTTTGAAGAAGAACGCTACCGTACGCATAATAACGACGTTCACGATAAGCGTTACCAAAGCTTTGTCAGTCCAATCACAAATGCAGTTAAAAGAGATTTCTCATCAGACACCAAGGGTTTAGATTATGGCTGTGGCACTGGTCCAGTTGCAACCTATGTTTTAGAGCATGAAGACTATAACATCACACTTTACGATCCGTATTTTTATCCCGATTCTTCCTATGAAAATGAAGAATATGATTTTATCATTTGTTGTGAAGTGATGGAACATTTTTATGAGCCAAATCAAGAATTTGAAAAACTCAAAAATCTTTTAAAACCCAATGCTAAATTATACTGCAAAACCAAAATGATAACGAATGATTTTTCAGTAGAAAATTTTAAAAACTGGCATTACAAAAACGATCCAACGCACGTATTCTTTTACAGTCCAAAAACTTTGCAAGTCATTTGTCAAAAATTTGGGTTTAAATCTGTATCTTTTGATGAAAAATTAATTACGTTCAACACATGAAAAACTCAAATTTACATGTCATTGCAATGATACCAGCCAGATTGCAAGCCACGAGATTTCCTAGAAAGCTTTTGCAAGATCTCGGTGGCAAAAGTGTCATTGTCAGAACCTATCTTAACACAAAAGCCACAGGATTGTTTGATGAAGTCATTGTAGTAACCGATAGCCAAGAGATTGTTGATGATATCAAAAGCCACGGCGGTCAAGTTATGATGAGCCAAAAAGAACACCGTTGCGGTAGCGACCGTATTGCTGAAGCCGTTGAAACAATAAATACTGATATTGTTGTCAATGTACAAGGCGATGAACCTTTTACCGATAAAGACAGTTTAGAAAACTTGCTCAATGTTTTCCATCAAAACGATGCCGAGCAAATTGATTTAGCTTCACTGATGACACCACTAAATGACCTTGATGACATCCAAAACCCCAACTATGTGAAAGTGATTGTGAATCAACAAAACTTCGCTTTGTATTTCTCAAGATCGCCGATTCCCTATCATAGAAATCAAACAATTTCTGTTCAATATTACAGACACAAAGGCATTTACGCTTTTAGAAAACAAGCCATTCTGGATTTTTCAAAATTACCGATGTTAGGTTTAGAAGCCGCTGAACAAATAGAATGTATCCGTTTTTTAGAACACGGCAAAACCATTAAAATGGTTCAAACCCAAGAAAACAGTTTTGGCATAGACACTCCACAAGATTTAGACCGTGCCAAAGCTTTTTTTAACCAACAAAACCCATAAGTTATGGAAGAGCAAAAGCTCATGTCACAAAAAAAGCCGTCTTTTCCTATTAATGAAAATTTGGCTAAGTATCTAAAAATTTATAACCGTGAAACCAAAATCCCAGTGTTTTATGACGATTTGATGCGCTTTTCTGGCTCCGTAGCGGTTTATGACAAAAACGATGAAGACACACTTTGGGTAAGTTGCTATTATCCAGATTTTGAACGAGAAGAAATAGACGAAAGCCTTAAAAAGGTTTACACCATTTTGCACTCCGATGGTAAAAGTGGCAACCTTGACTTCTTAAATGTTGATGCTATTGACTTTTGCACTTTTGGTAATTCAAAACCCTTTCGCATTAAGATAAGAAATATTTTAAACGACAATTTCACCTATTTTTATGTCAAAAAAGCCGATGCGTCTCGAATTTATGGTTTAGATTTCGAACATATTTTATCGCCACATCGCATCAATTTTTTGGTTTATAAAGACACCTTGATAGAAGAGCACATTTCAGGTATTCCAGGCGATGTGTTTATCAAAGAATTTTTAGACGATTGTGACCATCTCGAAAAAAACCAAATCGCTAAGCAGTTTGTTAAATTTAATGAGCGATGCTTACTGAGATTACTTGGCGATATGCGGTCTTACAATTACGTAGTTATTCCTACACACGATTTTGACCACGTGGACTACAAAATCAGAGCCATAGATTTTGACCAACAGTGCTACGAGGGCAAGCTCAATGTGTATCGTCCACAATTTTTTAAAGAAAACTACACCATGGTCAAGTTGGTGGAACGACACTTAGAAGAATCTTCCATTTTGCAATACAAGAAAGAAGAACGCTCACAAGTTGCCAAACGATTAATCACCTCTGAAAAACGATTTAGAATGCTGATTAGAAGCATGATAAAAGACCATGTATCGACTAAAGAAAACGTATTGCAACTCAGAAAAGAACTAGTAGAATATACCAAAGACATCAAGTTTAAACGTGCCAGAACAATGGGACATATTTTAAAAACCGCTTTAGAATTTGTTAAGCGGAATTATTTAGAATATGAAGATGTGAATTAAACTTTATAAAATTTTGACTTAGGTACTTGCTTAATAGTAGTACAGTTTCCTCTGCGATCTTGGCGTCTTTACAGTTATTTATTTTCACCACAGAACAGCCTGAATGGACAGGCAGGGACACAATGAACGCAAAGATTTATAACCTTACTATAAAATAAATGCAAACAATTAATAATCAGCACATTAAAAATATTAGCTAAACGCCTAAATCAAAACAAGAAAAAATTCCAACAATTACAAGAGAGTTGTGTGCATTCCCTCATAGACTCGTAGAAACTTTAGTCCCTCGACTAACGTAAAATTTAAGAGTGAAAATTTGAATTAAACAAAAAAAATTGATGTTTAAATTTAAAAAACCAAAGCTTTCTAAAATAAATGATTATATTTGCATCGTGAACGATTAAATCTTTTACGATATGAATGATGAAATATCACTTATTCAAAAAACAGTTCAAGTGATTTTAGGAGGTTTTACGATGTTAGTGGGTTTAGAACATTTAAAATTTCAAAGACAAGAGCTATTGGCACAAACACCTCAGTGGTTGTCCTACTATACTGAATTTATGAACTTTATAGGTCATTCTAATATTGCACTGAAAAATTTACTGGGATTTGCAATGGTTTCTCCCACTAAGTTCAGAGTAAAGATTGGGATAATTTTATCAATATTTTATGCGTTAAATTTTCCTGATAAAATTTCACAACATACTAATGAAATCAGTGCTTTTGACCTTGATGCAAACTACAAGAGATTCATTCGATTATTCTTTCAGCCTGTTTTAATTCTTTGGGTTTTGTGGCCAACAGGTGCTTTAGTTTAGCTTATTAATAAAATAAAAAAAATATGAACAAATCTTGTGAACAATTAAAGCTTGAGAATCAACTGTGTTTTCCCCTCTATGCAGCATCTCGCCTAACTACAAAAACATATAAGCCATATCTAAAACCCTTAGATATTACTTATCCTCAGTATTTGGTGATGCTGGTACTATGGCAATATAAAGAAATGACTGTTAAAGATATTGGTTCTAAATTGTTTTTAGAATCAAATACACTCACTCCACTATTGAAACGTTTAGAACAAAAACAACTTATTAACCGTTCTCGGTCTATGGAAGATGAACGGACAGTAAACGTATCGCTAACGACAAAAGGGGGAAAACTAAAAAATAAAGCTGAAGAAATTCCTATAAAAATCCAGAATATTTTTAGAACAGATGATTTCAATGAATCGAATCTTATTTTATTTCAAAATAGTCTTAAAAAGCTTATAAACATATTACAAAAACAAAACGAACAATAATAAAAACTATAAAAATGAAACAATTATTTGAAACAACAGCAACAACAAAAGGTGGTAGAAACGGACACGTAAAAAGTTCAGATGGCGTGTTAGATTTAGATTTAAAAATACCAACACAAATGGGTGGAGATGGTGGAAAATACACCAACCCAGAACAATTATTTGCAGCAGGATATTCAGCCTGTTTTGACAATGCTTTGCAGATGATTGCTCGTGCTGAAAAACTTAATATTGAATCAGCTACAACAGCCAAGATTGGTTTGGCAATGTACAATTCAACATCCTACGGATTAACGGCAACTATAGATGTAGATATTAAAGGCATAGAAAAAGAAAAGGCACAAGAACTTTTAGATAAAGCTCACTCAACTTGCCCATATTCATTAGCTTTGAAAGGAAATGTGGATGTCAAAGTGAATTTAATATAGGTTATTTTAACAATAAAAATTGAACATTAAGCCTTTAATGGTTAATAAAAGTAGGCGATTTAGTAGCATCAAACTTTAGGTTAAGTATAAAGTTTGGCACGATTCAAAAGCATTGAAATCACTCCTGTATCGCCTATTTTTTTATACTTTTTTTGGGTATGAAAGTGTAATTTAAACGCTGACTATTTTTGTTAACGTTTTACACCAATTTGAATGAACAAAATTCTTAAAAGTATAATATTTTAAAGATTCCATATATACAGAATAACATTTGGTATTAAACAAGCAATAAACAAATCCTTGCCATGAACTATAATTATTGATTTTACCCAATTACAGACTTGCATCATCAATGTGATAACGAGCAGACATAACAATACCATACATATTATCTCAAACTAAAATTTTGAATTTGTGCTTACGGTTTTTGGTGGTACATTGGGTTTAAACAAAATAGCCTCATGTTCTCCTTTGAGCATAATATTTTCACCTCTCACCTCAAGCCAACTGCCTTCTTTTAAACCAACAACATTAACGTTGTTAAACACTTGAAATTCTTTAATACGCGTTCGTCGAGTTTCTCCTTTGTGTTTTGAATTCGGCTCGGTTTCAATATAATGTGCATTGATGTTGAACGGCAAAACCCCTAAAGTTTCAAAAGAATTAGGCATCACAATAGGCATATCGTTTGTGGTTTGCATATTTGGTCCGCAAATATTGCTCCCAGCACTTGTGCCGAGATAAGGCGTTCCTGATAAAATTTTTTGTTTTAAAACAGACATCAAATCCAATTCTTGGAGTGTTTTAACCAGCAAAAACGTATTACCGCCACCAACAAATATAGCTTTGGATTTTTTGACTGCTTCTCTATAATTTTCAAATTCTTGTAAACCTTTTACAGAGGCGTTTAAAAATGCCAAACCGTCTTTAGCCTTTGCTGTATATTCATCGTAGGTCAATCCTGATGGTCTTGCAAAAGGAACAAACAAAATCTCTCTAACTTCTTTGAAATGTTCTGATAATGTGGGTTTTAAATATTCTAGATAGCTACTTCCATAAATGGTGGACGTGCTAGCGATAATACAATTCATCGTATATTATTTTAAAAACCGTAATTTAGTTAATTTTAAAGTGACTATTATGAGAAATATTGTCGAAATTTAAAAAATCAATCTACATCGTTTAACACCAATTGAAAATCTTATGTTCGAATCGTTTAGCATTGTCATAGCCTTAGTTTCACTTTTCAGTTTCATCAATTATAAATTTTTAAAACTTCCCAACACCATAGCGTTGATGATTTTAAGTCTTATCACGGTTGTGATTTTAATTTCTATTAAAAATGTCTTCCCTGAAGTTTATCAATTTTTTTATGATTTAGTGATCAATTCCAATTTTGAAAAATTATTATTAGATACTTTATTGAGTTTCCTCTTATTTGCTGGTGCATTGCACGTCAACATCAAAGATTTGGCTCGCGAACGCTGGTCGGTTTTGCTTTTTGCGAGTTTTGGGGTTTTAATTTCTACTATTTTAGTCGGTAGCTTGGTGTATTTTGCAGCCCAACTTTTAAGCGTGAATTTGGATTTTACTTATGCTTTGGTTTTTGGTGCACTCATCTCTCCTACTGACCCTGTTGCTGTTTTAGCCATTTTAAAAAAATACGATATTTCTAAAAGCCTCAAAATGAAAATTGAAGGCGAATCGCTATTTAATGATGGTATTGGTGTGGTGGTTTTTTCTGCGATGTTGCTCATTGCTCAACTCAAACATCCTGAATTAGATGTTGGGATTGGTAAAGAAGTTGGACTTTTATTTCTTAAAGAAACTGTTGGTGGTCTGGCGTTTGGTAGCTTAATTGGTTTTGTAGGCTACTATAGCATCAAAGCCACAAAAGACAATCCGCACTTGGCTGTAATGATGAGTATTGCTATTGTAGTAAGCGGTTATGCTGTGGCATCGCTATTACACATCTCAGGACCTTTGGCAATGGTCATGACAGGCTTGATCATTGGCAACAAATTAGATGTTAATCATCATAAACATCAAATGTGTACTGAACAACTCAATAATTTCTGGGAAATTTTAGATGAAATTCTCAACGGCGTCTTGTTTGTCTTAATAGGTTTAACACTGCACCTCATCACTTTCGATAACACAGTTATCATCTTAGGACTCATCGCTATTGTATTGGTTTTAATTTCACGTTTTGTCTCAGTGTTTTTACCTTATAGCTTTTTAAATCATAAAGAATATTCAGCATTCAAAACTTCTGCTGTTTTAACTTGGGGTGGTTTGCGTGGTGGTATTTCCCTGGCTTTGGCTTTTAGTCTGTCTGGTACAGCTTATGGCAATGTTATTATTCAAATCACCTTTATCATTGTTATTTTTGCCATTTTAGTGCAGGGTTTGAGTATTGGCAAGTTGGTCGAAAAATTATTGCCAACATAATTATCTAAACATTCCATAATAAACACTAACTAAATAAAGTAAATAACGTGAGTTTGATTTATTGAAAGCTGTAAATCAGATAATCACATCTTTTTGTTAGCAAATTTTGTCATTTCGAACGAAGAATGAAGAGAAATCTCATCCTACTGAGATGTCTCGTCGCTCATGCTTCGCTATGTCAACATTACAAATGATTAAATATCTGTATTTTATTGGAATATATTTTATTGGAATTTATATCGAACTCACGTTAAATATACATTCAATATGAAGCCAAGTCTATTTGATTTAATAATCCTATATTTGAACTAAAAATAGAATATGACTATAGGTGTTATTGGGGCTGGAACCATGGGAAGCGGAATTGCACAAATCGCATCAACTCAAGGTTGTGAAGTGGTTTTGTTTGATAAAAATCCAAATGCTTTAAAGCAATCTGAACAAAAACTAATAAAGATTTTAAACCGCTTGATTGAAAAATCTCGAATCACAGCTGAGGAGAAAGATGGAATTTTAAATCGGATAAGCTATTCTCAAAACCTAAACGATTTTAAACGCGTTGAATTTTGCATTGAAGCCATCGTTGAAAATCTTGAGGTTAAGCAAGGTTTGTTTAAAGATTTGGAACAAATAGTCTCTGATGATGCGATAATAGCAACCAACACTTCATCCTTGTCTATTGCTTCAATTGCTTCAGCTTTAAAAAACCCTGAGCGATGTTTAGGGGTTCATTTTTTTAATCCTGCACCTTTGATGCCGTTGGTTGAGATTATTCCAGCAGTTCAAACCGATAAAGTGATTTTTGATCAGGTTTTTAAAATGATAGATTCTTGGGGAAAAACCCCTGTTAAAGCTAAAGACACACCAGGCTTTATTGTCAATCGTGTGGCTCGTCCATTTTATGGCGAAGCTTTGCGAATTCTTGAAGAAGGCATTGCTGACGTAGCAACAATAGATTGGGCAATGACAGAATTAGGGCATTTTAAAATGGGACCATTTCAGCTGATGGATTTTATTGGTCTCGATGTCAATTATACCGTGACGGAAACCGTATTTAAAGCTTTTTATTACGATCCGAGATATAAACCTTCATTCACTCAAAAACGCTTAGCCGAAGCAGGTTATTTAGGAAGAAAAACGGGTAAAGGTTTTTATAATTATGATGATAAAACCGTGAATCCAAAACCTGTTAAAGATGAGAAATTAGGTTATCAAATTTTAAATAGAATTTTAGTTATGCTTATCAATGAAGCTGCCGATGCTTTGTATCTCAATATTGCTTCAGCTAAAGATGTAGAATTGGCAATGACCAAAGGTGTCAACTATCCGAAAGGACTTTTGGCTTGGGCCAATGAACGTGGCATTCACTGGTGCGAGCAACGTATGGACGATTTATACCACCAATATCACGAAGACCGCTACCGATGTAGCCCGCTTTTGAGAAAACTGCATTCAGAAAACAAACAGTTTAAGGTTTAACCACTAATTTTTTTCATTTGATTTTAACCGATACCCATACGCATTTATACAGTAACGCTTTTGATGACGACCGAGATGAAGTGATTCAAAACGCTTTGCAACAAAATATCAAACGTTTTTTTATACCAGCCATAGATTCTGAAACCACTCAAGCGATGTATGACTTAGAAAAGGCTTATCCCGAAAATATATTTTTGATGATGGGCTTGCATCCGACATCGGTTCAACCTAAAACTTATCTTGAAGAATTGCAACATATTGAAAATCAATTTAAAAAAAGAGATTTTTATGCCGTTGGTGAAATTGGGATTGATCTGTATTGGGACAAAAGCACTTTAGGCATTCAACAAGAGGCTTTTCATCGGCAAATTGAATTGGCAAAGCAATACCAATTGCCTATTGTTATCCATTGCCGTGATGCTTTTGATGAAGTGTTTGAAGTTTTAGAACAGCACAAAGGCGATGATTTATATGGTATTTTTCATTGTTTTACAGGAACTTATGAGCAAGCCCTGCAAGCGATTTCTTATAATATGCATCTCGGCATTGGTGGTGTGGTCACATTTAAAAATGGTAAGATTGATCAATTTTTAAATCAAATAGACTTGAAGCATATTGTTTTAGAAACTGATTCGCCGTATCTAACTCCAAAACCCTTTCGTGGCAAGCGTAATGAAAGTGCTTATTTGACTTATATTGCAGAAAAATTATCAGAACTATACAATCTATCTTTACAGCAAATTGCTGAAATTACCACAGCAAATTCTAAACGTGTTTTTGGGATTTAATTTTAAAGAATTATGACAACATCGGGTTCAAAACTTTTATTGATTTACACGGGAGGAACCATCGGGATGATTCGCGAAGACGAACAAGGCAGTTTAAAGGCTTTTAACTTTGATGAGTTGTTGTCTAAAATCCCAGAAATTAAGCTTTTAGATCACAAAATTGATACCTTGAGTTTTGACCAGCCGATTGATTCATCAGATTTTGGATTGATACAATATCGCGAGTTGGCACAAATCATATATGATCAATACAGCAATTACGATGGCTTTGTGGTTTTACACGGCAGCGACACGATGTCTTATACAGCTTCGGTGATTTCGTTTATGTTAGAAAATTTATCAAAACCCATCATATTTACGGGGTCTCAACTGCCTATTGGTGATTTACGCACCGATGCTAAAGAAAATCTGATTTCAAGTATTCAAATTGCAGGTTTAAAACAAAATGATAGACCAGTAATAAAAGAAGTCGGCTTGTATTTTGAATATAAATTATACCGTGCCAACCGAACAACCAAAGTCAACGCCGAGCATTTTGAAGCTTTTGATTCGCCTAACTATCCAGATTTAATTCATTCTGGCGTTAATCTAAAAGTGAATTATTCAGCTTTGAAACGCGTAAGAAAAATTAAAGATTTGGTGTTGCACAAAGACTTAGAAGATCAAATTTTGTTGTTAAAATTATTTCCTGGTTTAAACCAAAAAGTTTTTGAATCACTAATGGATATTCCTTGTATAAAAGGCATTGTTTTAGAAAGTTTTGGAAGTGGTAATTTTAAAACTGATGAGTGGTTTTTAGAAGGCATTCGTTCAAAAATCAATCAATCTATACCAGTCGTCAACATCACTCAATGCATTGGTGGCCAAGTTACAATGGGCAAATATTACACCAGCGAACACTTGCAAAGAATCGGTGTAATATCAGGCAATGATATGACCACAGAAGCTGCAATGGCCAAAATGATGTTTATGTTACCTAAGCGATTGAGTATGAAAGTGTTTAAAACCATTTTTGAAACTTCTTTGCGTGGTGAAGTTAGCGAAGCTTAAATCGCTATAAAACATCAAACTGTTGTATGAATCCTTATTTATGTTTTAATTTGCAAATCCAATAGAGAGGTGGCCGAGTGGTCGAAGGCGCACGCCTGGAAAGTGTGTATACGCCACAAGCGTATCGAGGGTTCGAATCCCTTCCTCTCTGCAAAAGAAAACCCACAACGAAAGTTGTGGGTTTCTTATTTTTTGTGTGTTGAAAACCAACAGACTTATTTTGTTAGAAGTTGTCATTTATCTGAATAGATAATATTACAAAGTTTAACTCGATTAAAACTATTATATTTGTTTAAAAGTATTTTTTTTAATTGAACAATAATAAACATCTATCAAATTGTTGAACTTAGGCGAACACGATGAATTTATAATAGATCGAGACACTCCGCCAGGGCTATTTCTCAAACACCAATCAGGTGATGAAGTTTTATTACCTAATAAATATAAGCCAGAAAACTTCAAAATAGGCGACAAATTGCGAGTGTTTGTATATTTAGATCATGACGAGCGTCCTGTAGCTACCACACTTGAACCCAAAGTTAAGCTTGATGAATTTGCTATGCTAAAGTGCGTTGATGTCAATCAGTTTGGAGCATTCTTAGATTGGGGTTTAGAAAAACATCTTTTTGTGCCTTATGCAGAACAGGCATATAAAATGGAAGTAGGCCAAACCTATTTGATATTTTGCTATCTAGATGAAGAAAGTCAACGCTTAGTAGCTTCAAGTAAGGTCAATCATTTTGTAGATAATTCAGTGCTTACCGTAAAAGAATTTGAAGAAGTTCAGCTTCAGGTAACAAACAAAACAGATTTAGGTTACAACATGATTATCAACAACATACATCTCGGTTTGTTATATTTTGATGAAGTTTATGAAAGTTATAAAACTGGAGATAAGCTTGTAGGCTACATAAAAAAAATACGTAAAGATCATAAAATAGATTTAACACTTTCAAAGTTTGGTTACAAAAGCATAGAACCTAATGCAAACAAAGTAATGCGTATTTTAAAAGAAGCTGATGGTTTTCTACCTTACCATGATAAATCAAATCCACAGCAGATTTATCAAACTTTTAAAATGAGTAAAAAATCATTTAAAAAAGCTATCGGTATTCTTTACAAAAAAAAGCAAATAAAAATATTACCCAACAAAGGTATTGAAATACATAAATATTAAACTGTTATTTTGTTAAAATCAAACAGTTGAAAAGCTCATCAAAAACTTGTATCTTTGTGTAAAAACAATTTAAACCTACAATATGCAAGAAAACAAGAAAAAAGATTGGCCTTTGTGGGAAGTTTTTGTGAGAAGCAAAAACGGACTTGAGCATCGTCATTTTGGCAGTCTTCATGCACCCGATGCAGAAATAGCAATAAAAAATGCTCGAGACGTTTATACAAGAAGAAAAGAAGGTGTAAGTATTTGGGTTGTAGAATCTAAACATATCAAAGCTTCAAATCCAGACCATAATCCAGAAATGTTTGACCCAGCTGATGACAAAGTTTATAGGCATCCTACATTTTACAACTTACCCGATGATGTTAAACACATGTAATTTTTAATTCATGAGCCACCAAAATCTTATACAATATATATACAGTATTGCTGATAATACTTTAATACTCGGTCAACGCCTATCAGAACTTTGCGGACACGGACCAACTTTAGAAACCGATATTGCCTTGACAAATATGGCTTTAGACTTGCTTGGGCAAACCCGTTCATACTATCAATACATTGCAAATTTGTCAACTAAAAATGCCACAGAAGACGATTTTGCTTTTTTAAGAAAAGAACACGAATATAGAAATGTTTTATTAGTTGAGCAACCCAACACTGACTTTGCTTACGTCATCACAAGACAATATTTTTTTGATGCCTTTCACTTTTTATTCCTCAAAGAATTACAATCTTCTAAAGATTTAACCCTAAAAGCAATAGCACAAAAAAGCATAAAAGAAGTTAGTTATCATCAACAATTTTCTGCTGATTGGTTAAAGCGTCTCGGCGATGGCACTAAAGAAAGTCATCAGAAATCTCAAAAAGCAGTTGATGATTTGTGGGTATTCACAAAGGAGCTCTTTAACACTTCACAACAAGATAAAGCAATTATAGAAAACGGTCAAGGGGTAAACCCAAATACTTTTAAATCCCAATATTATGATACACTTTCTAATATATTAACTGAAGCCAAATTAAAAATTCCTGAGGTGAAATATTTTCAGGAAGGTGGAAAAGAAGGCATTCATTCTGAGTATATGGGCTATATTTTAGCAGAAATGCAATATATGCAAAGAACTTATCCTGATATGAAATGGTAATGCAATGACTAAAAATTCTGATATACAAAAACAATTATACCCAATTCTTAAGTCTATTCCAGACCCTGAAATCCCTGTGTTGTCCATTATCGATTTAGGTGTCGTGCGTTCGGCAAAAGTAAACAACCATATAGCCAAAGTTAAAATCACGCCAACCTACAGTGGCTGTCCTGCAATGGATGCTATTGGAGATGATATCAAAAAAGCCTTGAAAGAAAACGGATTTGAACCAGAAGTTGAACTTGTTTTGTCACCAGCATGGACTACCGATTGGATGACCGAAGAAGGCAAGAATGCTTTAAAAAAATATGGAATCGCCCCACCTTTAGATGCCACATCAGATAAAAAAGCTTTATTAGGTGAGCAACAAGTGGTACCGTGTCCACAATGCGAATCTACCAATACTAAATTGGTCAGTCAATTTGCATCAACTGCTTGTAAGGCTATGTTTAGATGTCAAGACTGTGATGAAACTTTTGATTACTTCAAATGTTTGATTTAAATTTTCAAGTTTTAGCTTCAAAAGCATTCTTTTACTTACAGAGAAGAAACTGAAATCATAGAAAATGGATAAATCCATTCACCATCGAATATTTGCAATCCATAGCCTACGGTTTAAACCGTGAGCTATGAAAAATGCACAATCCCATCCGTTTCAACGGTTTCAAATAGTTGGATTGAAGTTCTATTTATAACAAATCCGAAATTTATAACTTTAAATTCTGACTTTCTGAGGAAACCCTAATTATCTACTATAATTTGGTGATTCTTTGGTTATTGTAACATTATGAGGATGGCTTTCGTGTATGCCAGAAGAAGTGATTTTTACAAATCGTCCCTTTTGTTTTAATTCTTCAATAGAAGCAGCACCACAATAACCCATTCCTGCTCTTAAACCACCAATAAATTGGTTCATACTTTCATACAATTCACCTTTATAAGGTACACGACCAACAATGCCTTCTGGAACTAATTTTTTGATATCATCTTCAACATCCTGAAAATATCTGTCTTTTGAACCTTTGCTCATGGCTTCAATAGATCCCATTCCTCTATAAGATTTATATTTTCTACCATCATAAATAATGGTTTCTCCAGGAGATTCTTTGGTACCTGCCAGAAGTGAGCCTAGCATAACACAATCTGCTCCAGCAGCGATAGCCTTAGGAATATCGCCAGTGTATCTAATGCCGCCATCTGCAATAATAGGAACATCTGTATCTTTTAAAACTTCATAAACTTCCATGACCGCAGAGAGTTGAGGAAAACCAACCCCAGCAACAACACGAGTTGTACATATTGAACCTGGACCAATTCCAACTTTTACAGCATCTGCTCCAGCATCGACTAGATATTTTGCAGCTTCGCCAGTTGCAATATTGCCAACAACAATATCTATTTTTGGAAATTGAGATTTTATTTTTTTTAAAACCTTTACAACACCAAGAGTATGACCATGAGCGGTATCAATAATCAAAGCATCTACGCCAGCTTCAATTAGAGCTTTGGCTCGCATTGTTGCATCTTCAGTTACACCAATAGCTGCTGCAACCCTTAACCGACCATATTCGTCTTTGTTGGCGAGAGGTTTTTGTGTCAATTTAGTGATATCTCTAAATGTTATGAGTCCTACTAATTCATTATCTCCCTTGACAACAGGTAATTTTTCAATTTTATATTTTTGAAGAATGACTTCAGCCTCTTTTAAAGATGTACCTTCATTTGTAGTAATGAGGTTGTCTTTAGTCATAACCTTATCAATGGCTTTTTCGTCATCATTTTCAAACCTTAAGTCTCTATTCGTTACAATACCAACAAGTTTGTGGTTTTTATCAACAACTGGAATGCCACCAATACTATTTTCTTTCATCGAAGATTTTGCATCTTTAACTTTTGCGTTTTGACCTAAAGTTACTGGATCTAAAATCATTCCGCTTTCAGCTCTTTTTACTTTTCTAACTTTGAGAGCTTGATCTTTGATGCTCATATTTTTGTGCAAAACACCTATACCACCTTCTCTAGCCATAGCAATAGCCATCTTAGATTCTGTTACAGAATCCATGGCAGCAGATACAATAGGTACATTTAAATTGATGTTTCTGGTAAGACGTGAACTTATGTTTACATCTCTCGGCAATACCTTTGAATAATTTGGAACTAACAGCACATCATCATAGGTATAACCTTCAAATTGGATTTTTTGGGAAGCTGTATTCATTTTGTAGCTTTCTTTGCAAAATTAAATTATTAAATACACTTTGAGGTAAATACCAGTCAATTTATTTTTAATTTTAAAAAAAATTATATCTATAACTTTAAGTTACAAAATATTAATATTAAAAAAAAACTCTAATTCTTTTTATAAAGAAAAATATATATATATTTGCACAAGTAAATATTTTTTCTTACAATACTTTCGTATGTGAAAGAGAAATAGCCAATCAGTATGAAATATAAGATTTTGATTATTTTTATATCACTAATTACCTTTGCAGAAGTTAGTGCTCAATGTATAACTTGTCCACCACCACCAGGTGGAATTGGATTTGATGATAATGTTAATGATGAAATTCCAATAAATGGCTTGGTTCTAGTAGGGCTTGTTGTTGGTGCATTTTTTGGCGTCAAAAAAATAAAAAAATAATTTTACTCCCAATTACATTTTTTGTCTAAAATATTTAATTTATTATTACCCCAAAGGTCTATTTTTATAGATAAAATGAACTCCTTAAACATTTTTGTTTTGTAAGACTTCTAAAAATCACTCATTTTGATGACTTTATAAAATTGAGCTATTTAACGTGAGTTCGATATAAATTCCAATAAAATATATTCATATAAAATACAGACATTTAATCATTTGTCAGGTCAACAGAGCGAAGCATGAGCGACGAGACATCTCAGTAGGATGAGATTTCTCCTCATTCTTCGTTCGAAATGACAAAATTTGCTGACAAAAATATGTAATCATCTGATTTACAGATTTCAATAAATCGAACTCACGTTATAATATCAATTGGAGTGAATAATAATATCGCTAATAAAAAGGTGAAGATATAATACCGAATGTTATATCAAAAACCTAAAGCAACATCATAACGAAATACTTTCACAAAAGAATTCATGTCGTAAATTGTGAAATTATAAGGTTTAAATAATGGATAAGTTTTTAAACCACGAGATTTAAATCATGGTCTAAAAATTTAATAATCCATTTGACTTTAAGCCGTTTTAACGGATTTCAATATTTAATTGTTCCCCAAAATAATTGGCATACCACTATCACCAGAGCCGATAACAATAACCTTTGAATTATTAGATTTTGATAATTCTATCGTGGCTTGAATCCCTTTTTCTTGAAGGATTTTATCGGTTAGAGATGCACTTAAAATTTGGTTTGCAGTGGCTTTACCTTCAGCTTCAATACGTTGTCTTTCTTTTTCTTTTTCTGCTTTTTCTAATCTAAACTCGTATTCCAAAGATTCTTGCTCTTGTTTCAATTTTCTTTCAATAGCATCTTTAATGGTTTGAGGCAAAGACACATCTCTTACCAATATTTCATTGACTTGAACATATTGATTTTCAAGAAGAGCTTTTGTTTCTTCAAACATTTCATTTTGGATAGTTTCACGTTTTTGAGCATACAGTTCTTCTGGCTTATATCGACCAACAACAGCTCTTGTTGCCGAACGAACCGCTGGTTTAATCAGTAACTCGAGATAATCTTCGCCTCTTTTTTGGTGTAAAAGTCCAATTTGACCAGGTTGTGGTTGAAACCAAATGGTGGCATCTAATTTGATGTCCAATCCATTTGAAGATAAGACAGTCATTTTTTCATCTATAGATTGTTGTCTTACATTGTAAACATACACTGTATTCCAAGGTGCTATAATGTGAAAACCTTCTCCCAATGCTGGCTCATCAGTAACAACACCTTCACCTAAAGGTTCAAATAAAACTCCAGCTTCACCTGAGCCGATAGTTACAACAGTATTAGCTAAAATAATGATGCCAACAATCACCACAATAATAATTGCAACGACTGATTTTGATAATTTTTCCATAATTTCTAAATTTTTTATATTAATCCGTGGTATTTTCTACTCAACCACTCAATTCCCAAAAATACAATTAATATAATGAAAAGTATCCACCATTGGATTAAAGATTGCTTTTTTTCTATAGATTTTTGGATAGATTTAAACTTTTGTGCTGTAGTCAAATACGTTTTGAGCTTATCGAGTTGGTCGGCATAAAACAAAGTGTCAGAAATCTGCTGAAGTTTCTCAACATTAGCACGATAAAATTGTTTCTCTAACACAAAATCTATGAGAGTAAATTGACCGCTTTCTGAAATGTTTTCACCTTCAACAAGAATTTTATAACTGTAATCACCCGCTGGTAAATCATTGATTTTTGTGGAATAGTTTTGGTCTTTCAATACTAAAGTGTAGGAAAAAGTTTTGTTGCTCGTTTCTTCCGTTACCTTAAGACTTATCTTTTGGTTAGGATCAAAATTGTAGTTTTTATCAAAATATTGAAGGCTAATTCTGTTGTTTTCTCCTTTGTTATAAAAAGATTTTACATCGGTAACCAATCGTTTTTTGGTGGTTGTAGAACTCACAAATTGCACTAATTGATCCACAAAACGGTCAAAGGTTTCAAAATCGCCTTGATCGACAAATGAACGCATACGCCATCGCCAAAGGTTTTCGCCAAATAAATACGCTGATTTTTGGTTGTTTTCTGAAACTGTCATCAATAATGGCTGACGAGTAGAAAAACCATCGATATTTTGATAAAGTAAAATATCTCCTTCTGTAGTCATTTCAATATCACCAAATGTGTTTTTTAAGGGAGGAAAATTTGAAAAACCGATGTCTTCTATTTGGTAACTGCTAAAAGCTTTGTTTAATTCTGGATAATAATCTTCAGTAGCCCGAGATAAGGTTTTATTGAAATGAGATTGATTGCTGTTTAAAAAATTATAATCGGTTTGTGTTCCACCAATGACAATGTTATTAAGCTTTTGGGTTTGGATAGTATTAAAAACCTGTTTAAAATTAGTTTCAGGCTGATAAAGCATAATCAAATTATAGGTTGCTAAATCTTTATTGAAATCGCTAATATTTTGTAACTCAACTTGGCGTTGTTGATTAGATTCGATGCTTTTTTTCAGCATTCCTAAATCGGGATGAAGCCTATTGAATAAAATCAGAATCTTGGTGCGTTCGTCAATCACTTCAACGGCAAATTGTTGGGTGTTGTTTTGGGTGTTTTTTTCGTTTACGGGTTGAAGTTCAGCCGTGATGGTATTGACTCCGAATTGATTGGCTTTAAGGTATATTTTAAAATTTTGAGCTTTGTTGTCTTTGTTAAATGAAATTGGTTTTCTTGCAATGACTTTGTTTTGACGTTTTAAAACAAACTCAGTTTTGACATCTTTATCAGTATTTGAACTCAAAAAGACCTCAACAGGAAATTGATTATTGAGAAATGCGTAGCGGTTAGCATTGATGCGGTCTATTTTTAAATCGGCATAATCGGTCGTATCGCCTACAACAACAGGAATCAGATTTTGTTGAGATGACTTAGCGGTATAGAGATAATCCTGACCAAGTGTTTGTTGACCATCGGTAAACAGCAATATGTGTGATGATGTTGATCGATAGATATTAGACATTTCACGGATAAAATGACTGATATTGGATTGTGTATCCATAAAATTTAAACTATCTAATGACGAATAATTTTCGCCAAATTGGTAGAGCTGAAGATTAAAAGCATCACCTAATTCTTCGTCATTGATCCACTTCAGAAGATTTGATTTGTAAGCTGAAGTATCTGTCAGTTGAGCGATTGACATAGAATTATCCACACCAATTATCAGGTTTGGTTTTTCTATAAAATAAGTGGTTTGTTTAATTTTGGGATTGAGCAATAACAAACCTATACACAGATAGACCAAAAATCTGGGTACAACAAATAACAAAGCTCTTTTAAACTGTTTTTTAAATTGATTTTGGTATTGAAACCAAGTTAAGCCAAGGCTCAAAATAACAATCAAAATTATCCACAACACGTCAAATTCATTCATACACAAAAGTTCAAAACCAGCATTTTAAAATGTAATTTAGGTGAGCATACCACCATCAACATTTATAGTTTGTCCAGTAATATAAGCACTCATATCACTGGCGAGAAATACGCAAGCATTAGCCACGTCTTCTGGTGTTCCACCGCGTTTTAGTGGAATGGCTTGTCGCCAACCTTCAACAGTTTTTTCGTCTAATTTTTCAGTCATTTCGGTTTCGATAAATCCTGGAGCTATCACATTGGTTCTGATGTTTCTAGAACCGAGTTCGAGAGCCATAGATTTTGAAAACCCTATAACGCCAGCTTTTGAAGCCGCATAATTGCCTTGACCTGCATTGCCTTTAACACCAACCACAGAGCTAATGTTGATGATACTACCGTGACGTTGCTTAAGCATTGGTCTTAAAATGGCTTTGGTTAAATTAAAAACCGAATTCAAGTTAACTTTAATGACTTTATTAAAATCGTCTTCACTCATACGCATCATCAAGTTGTCTTTGGTAATCCCAGCATTATTGATTAAAACATCAATTTGACCAAAATCTTCCAAAACTGATTTGACTAAATCTTGAGCTTGGTCAAAGTCAGCGGCATCAGATTGGTATGCTTTGGCTTTTACGCCTTCAGCTTCTAAAATTTTGACGAGTTCTTCAGCTGGACTAGCAGATGAGTTATAAGAAAAAGCCACATTTGAGCCTTGTTTAGCGAATTGTAAAGCAATACCACGACCTATTCCACGGCTTGCTCCTGTAATCAAGGTGTTTTTATTATCGAGTAAACCCATATTTAAAATTTTTGTGATTGAAAGCAAATATAATTAAAGTTGTGGGTTTGGTGATTAAGTTGTGGAATTGATACTATTTAAATTCATTAAACCATGCTCAAATAAATATAATAATTTAAATTTGCAAAACTATTTGACAAAACAAGATTTAAAATATGCTCAAGTGGCGGAACTGGTAGACGCGCTGGATTCAAAATCCAGTTCTGGCAACAGAGTGCGGGTTCGATTCCCGCCTTGAGTACAAAAGCTGAATGACAACATTCAGCTTTTTTTTATTAAAAATTTATTTCAGACAGGCAACTCTTTTTAAGTATCTTTCGTCTTTATAATAAAGACCCTATTTGTTTTGAAAGTTGTCAAACTACATGCCGAGCTCGATAAGTTGATTAAAAAAGCACAAAAACAAGATCGCGTTTCTCAATTTCGTCTATATGAAAAATATTCGCCTAAAATGCTTAGTGTGGTTCGATGCTACATCAAAGATTTACAACACGCAGAAGATGTTTTGCAGAAAGCCTTTTGCAAAGCTTTTTTAAATATGAAAAGCTACCAATTTAAAGGCAGTTTTGAAGGTTGGCTAAGACGAATTGTTGTGACATCAAGTATTGATTTTTTACGTCAAAAGAAAAATATGATGATTCAAACTGATGACTTTTCTTATTACGAAACCGCAGAAAACCCTTTAGACGAAGTTAAAGATATTTCTCATATTCAAGTTGCGATAGACAAACTTCCAGAGGGTTATAAAACTGTATTTTGCCTTTATGTTTTAGAAGAATATAAACACAAAGACATTGCTGAAATGCTCAATATAGATGTTGGGACTTCAAAATCTCAACTCTATAAAGCCCGAAAAATGTTGAAAGCACAATTGCAAAACCATCAATTAAAATCATCACAATGAAAATTTCTCAAACCGAACATAAAATAAAAAATAAATTGAGCCAAAGAGAAATTACTCCAAGTCAAAATCTTTGGGATAATATAGAACAAGAATTGGATAAAACTTCCAAGTCAAAATCTAATAAAATTTGGTTAAAATACGTTAGCATTGTTGCTGTCTTATGTGTTGGAGTGTTCGTTTATCAAGGCTTAAAACCCGAAACAGGCAAGTCAACTCAATTGGTCTTGAAGTCTAAACCTGTTATTGAAAAAGAAAAGCAATTAAAATTAAACACGACTTCATTGAGTTATGTTGCTTCACCTTCAACAATTCAAACAAAAAATACGTTAAAGTTTAATAATGAAACATCTAAAAACAAAACTCAAGTAAAAAACTCCATTGCTGAGGATAAAAAACCTTCAATTGAAGTTGAGGTTGATAACTTACTAAGTCAAGCTCAAAACGCTTTAACCAAATCTGAAAAAGAAAAACAGCTCATTGATGAAGTCAATATACTTTTGGCTGAAGCTATGCAACAAACGCAAGATAAAGATCAACAGCAGATTTTGCAAGACTTAAAAGCTACAGCTTTATTAGCAGAGATAGAAGCCGAAATCGAGTTGCAAAAACCTCCTAATCTCAAAGATAGAATATGGACAGCTTTAGTATCAAACCTCAATAACATCAAACGCACTGTTGTATCCAATTAAAATTTTAAATCACTGAAATACAGATTTATATATCAAATGAATAGCTATTCTTATATCTAATTCCTTTAAAAATAAACCTATGAAATTGAATAAAATACTATCACTTTTATTAATTATCTGCATCTTTTCTATAAATGCTATTGCACAAGATTCTACCGCCGTTAAACTTGATGATAAGGCCAAAAAGCAATTGGCTCAACTTGAGCAAAAATTAAAAAATATTGAAACCGAAGAAAAAAATAAGCTAAAAAAAATCATATCAGAATTGAATACTCAACAGGCTCAAGACTCTTTGTATAGTCCTGCGGACTTTGAAGCTATTAAAATAAAAAATGCTAAACGGGCTGCTCAAAATATCAAAAATCGTCAAGCTGTTGTCAAAAATCAAATTGAGTTTTTAAAACGCAACGGATATTTGGCTGATGAAATGAGTGTCGCAAGTGAAGCTAAAAACAATGATGATGGCAACAATGGCGAAAGCTTTACAATATTGAATAAAGAAATTAAAATTTATTCAGAAGATGAGTCCAAAAATAATGTAAGAACAAAAACTCAAAAAGATTTAATTATCGCTTTTGGATTAAATAATGCCATTCCTGAAAATGGTGGTTTAAACGATTCTCCATTTAAAGTTGGTGGCAGTCGTTTTTTTGAAATAGGATTTTTATGGTCAAGTTCTATTTCTAAAAATAATTCCTTGCGTTTAGATTATGGATTTTCATTTCAATTTAATGGTCTAAAGCCTGAAGACAATCAAATATTTGTTGAAAATGCTGACCAAACCAATTTAGAAACTTTTGAATTTGACTTGGATAAATCTAAATTTAGACAAGACAATTTGATTTTTCCTGTGCATTTACACGTCAATACTAAAAAAGGAAATGGTGATTACTTTATTAGAAGTGGATTCAATTTTGGACTTGGTGGGTTTTTAGGTCTTAACCTTAATAATGTCCAAAAGTTAAAATTTGATATAAATGGCGATAATGAAAAGCAAAAAACTAAAGATGATTTCAACACCAACAACTTTTTGTATGGTTTGAGTGCCTATGCTGGTTTTGGTGATACGACATTGTATTTAACCTACAGTATCAATCCAATTTTTACAGATAATCCTGTTGATATCAATAATGTTCAATTGGGATTGAGGTTTGCGTTTTAAGATATAATTCTATAGAATTTGTTAAAGAAGACCTCACAGGTTTCAAAAACCTGTAAGGTCTGTTTTACTTTAAAAAAAATCAACTTTTATTAGCCAATTGCCCACAAGCCGCATCGATATCTTTTCCTCGTGAATGACGCAAAGTGACTGTTATGCCGTGAGCTTCAAGTGTTGTCATATACTTGGCTACGGCTTTGTCGTTAGCTTGAGTAAACATATCATCATCAATAGGGTTGTATTCTATCAAATTGACTTTACAAGGAATGGCTTTGCAAAAATCGACCAAAGCTTCAATATCTGCATCGGTGTCGTTGATGCCTTGCCAAACAATGTATTCGTAAGTAACCCGTTTTTGGGTTTTGGCATACCAATATTCTAAAGATTCTTTGAGGGCATCCAAACTAAATTTAGCATTAAAAGGCATAATTTGTGTACGCACTTCGTCACGAGCCGAATGCAAAGACACCGCTAAGTTAAATTTGACTTGGTCGTCTGCCAGCATTTTAATCATTTTTGGAACACCAGATGTTGATACTGTAATGCGTTTTGGCGACATATTTAAGCCATCTTCCGAAGTGATTTTTTCTATTGAAGCCAAGACATTTTTGTAGTTCATCAGCGGTTCGCCCATGCCCATATAAACAATGTTGCTCAACGGACGATTGTTGTAGTAGCGACTCTGTTTGTCTATAGCGACGACTTGATCGTAAATTTCGTCAGGATTGAGATTGCGTAGGCGTTTGAGTTTGGCTGTGGCACAAAATTTACAATCCAAACTGCATCCGACTTGAGATGAAACGCAAGCTGTTGTGCGATTTTCTGTTGGAATCATCACACTTTCAACCACAAAACCATCGTGCAATTTCACAGCATTTTTGATGGTGCCATCTTTGCTACGCTGTTGTGTGTCAACTTTAATATGATTGATAACAAAGTTGGCTTCAAGCATTTCTCTTGTTGCTTTAGATAAATTGGTCATCTCATCAAAGTTATGGCAGGCTTTATTCCATAGCCATTCATAAACTTGGTTGCCTCTAAACGCTTTGTCATCATGTGATACAAAGAATTCTCGCAATTGCTCTTTGCTTAAAGCACGGATGTCTTTTTTTTCTGTAGTTTTCACAAATGCAAAAGTAGGGAATGTGGGTTGTATTGGAAAACATAAAGATGAAAGAGTAGTTTTAACCCGAATTATTCATTCAAATTGTTATAATGTAATTCTTTATAAAAATAATCAAAGGCTTTTAGCATTCGAGAACCATACCAACTGAAATATTCACCATTGACTAATTTTATTTTTGAATTGTCAATTGGTATTTCAGAAAAGTGCTTGGGTTTAAAAGGAAAAGGTTCTGATGATAAAAGCAACAAGTCTAAATCAGGTAAATTTTCGATATTAATTTCGGGATATCGGTCTTTGGTTGCAAACACATTTTCAAAGCGATTGAGTTCCAAAATATGATTGATAAATGTATCACCACCAATGGTCATCCAAGGATTACGCCAAATCAAATAGGCTACTTTTTGAATGGGTTGATGTCTTATAGTTTGTTGAAATTGGTATTTTTTTTGTTGCAATCTTTCAATTAAATTTTCAGCTCTTGATTGTGCATTTAAAATTTCTCCGTAGTCTTTTATCAAACGATTATTGTCTTCTAAATTTTTAATATCTGACACGTGAACGGGTGTAATTTTTGAAAGTCGATTGACCATTGCTTTGGTGTTTTCTTCTTTATTACAAAAAATAATATCAGGTTTTAAAGCCTGAATTTTATCAAAATGCACTTGCTTGGTTCCGCCGACAATGGTTTTTGTAGATTTTAAATGTTTGGGATGCACACAAAATTTGGTAACACCTACTATTTGTTTTTCGAAGCCTAAATCTACCAAAAGTTCGGTTTGACTTGGAACGAGTGAGATAATGCGTTGTGGCGTTGAAGTTACCTCAACTGAGCGATTAAGAAAATCGTGGATGATCAATTTTTTGTTAGAAAAATAGTAAAAATGTAAGGAATAAAAAAGGTCAATCCAAAAAGAAAGACATAGAATTAAGAATGGCATACTGACGCTCACTATGTTCGGTCAGCATCTCAGGACTTAAACATCTTATGTTAAACAAAAAAGCCCTGAAAATCAAATGATTAACAAGACTTTTGGTACTCGGAGCGGGATACTGACGCTCACTATGTTCGGTCAGCATCTCAGGACTTAAACATCTTATGTTAAACAAAAAAGCACTGAAAATCAAATGATTAACAAGACTTTTGGTACTCGGAACGCGATACTGACGCTCACTGTGTTCGGTCAGCATCTCAGGACTTAAACATCTTATGTTAAACAAAAAAAAGCCCTGAAAATCAAATGATTAACAAGACTTTTGGTACTCGGAGCGGGATACTGACGCTCACTGTGTTCGGTCAGCATCTCAGCACTTAAACATCTTATGTTAAACAAAAAAAAGCCCTGAAAATCAAATGATTAACAAGACTTTTGGTACTCGGAGCGGGACTTGAACCCGCACGACCGTTAATGGTCATTGGATTTTAAGTCCAACGTGTCTACCAATTCCACCATCCGAGCAGAAAAAAATGAACTTAAAATAAAAAAAGAGCGAAAGACGGGATTTGAACCCGCGACCCTCACCTTGGCAAGGTGATGCTCTACCCCTGAGCTACTTTCGCATTAATCGAGACGCGACCCTCATCAGCCTCGGGCGGATGATGCTCTACCCCTGAGCTACTTTCGCAT